>JBAZRU010000050.1:0-16705 GCA_041662805.1 Candidatus Hydrogenedentales bacterium
CAACTATTCACCGGCCCGCCGTTATGCGTGTGTCTCGCGCCGATCATGATGTTGCCGCCGGGTATGCCGCAACGGGCCTCTGCCTGTTTGCGCGCATCCTGAACCATGTCATTCTCGATGGCGATTAGGTCCACGCCAACGACCGCAAGGCTAACGGTTCCATTGCTGAAATAGGCCGCCTCAACCCACAACGGATCGTGCACGCCCGTCGAGAAATTCTTCGCGAACCCGCCGGGGATCTCCATACCCACGGCCGGGGTCACATCCACTCGCGCAAACCCCGCGCGCAACAGCGGCGCGTTTGCAGGTGGTGCGGCGGCTGGTTCCTGCGCTTCCGCCGGCCAAAATGCGCCGAACAGCAGCAACGCAGAAACCATAGAACCCGAAAAACGATACACGGCCTTCGAGATGAGAATCTGCAATGGCATCACGTGTCTCCCCGTTTGAAGTGCAATCGGTGGTGCGCAATTCCTGCCGCACCTTCCTTTGCTCAACGTCATTCGCACCGGCTCCATTCTGCCACGCTCTTCGCCCGAAGGGGAAATACCCCGCGCCCCATTGCGGACTGCGCGCCGATGCGCTAGGCTCGTTTGGGTTCGGCCCTGTGCCGTCCGGAAGATCGAAGGCACGCCGCCAGCCATCAGGGTGGACAACCATCCTGCGTGTGTGGAGGCAAACCTGTTCAGACCGAACGTCAATCCGGCTTACGTCGGTGGAGTGACCTCGCATGAATATTGCTCATACTGTGCGAACCTGTCTCCTGCTCGCCGCCATCGTTCAAACGCTCGCCGTATCGCCCACCGCACGCGCCGAAACACCGCCAGCGAAACCAGTGAAGGATCTGCCAATACCGGGCGAGGTCTTCGAAGTGCAGGGCTACACTGCATTTCTGATCCAGCCCAAGCAACCTGCCGCTGCAAAACCGTGGGTCTGGTATGCCCCTACGCTCCCCGGACTTCCCGGTCCGGAAGAACAATGGATGTTTGAACGCTTCGCGAACGCCGGAATTGCGATAGCAGGCATAGATGCGGGTGAATCGTACGGCAGCCCCGACGGGTGCGCTATCTTTACCTCACTCTACGAACACCTCACCCAAAAGCGCGGACTCTCGAAGAAGCCCTGTCTTTTGGCGCGAAGCCGTGGCGGGTTGATGCTCTACAACTGGGCCGTTGAACACCCCGAGTCCGTGGCCGCCATCGCCGCCATCTATCCCGTCTGCGATCTCAGAAGCTATCCCGGCATCGCCAAGGCGTGCAGCGCGTACAACATGACCGAAGAACAACTCACGAACCAATTGGACGCGCACAACCCCGTAAGCCGCGTGGAACCCTTGGCAAAGGCCCGCGTCCCCATCTTCCATATCCACGGCGACAGCGACGAGGCCGTTCCTCTGGAGGCGAACTCCGCCACCCTTGCACAACGCTACGCACAATACGGCGGACAGATGAAACTCGAAGTCATCAAAGGCCAAGGACACAACATGTGGTCAGGCTGGTTCCAATGCCAGGAACTCGTCGACTTCGTAATAGCCAACGCAAAGTGACTGGCCCGCTGCGAAGCGCCCCACCGTATCGCTGGCTTCCAGCCGGCGCTCCCGACACATCTACTCCGAAAACGTAAACGAATAGAGTTTCCCGCGAACGAGCCGTATGTACAATCGCACCGGCGTGCCCGCCAGCTTGGAGACGTCGGCGTTGCCTTTCCAGTAGACGGCCTGATCGATGTAGTTGCCGCCGACCTCTTCGCAGTCCGCCAGCTCGAAACCGGGAATGGGCTTGCCCTCCACGTCGCGCATTTCCACGAACGCCGTGCCCATCGCGCCTGTGTCGATGTTCAGCCGAAGCGTATTCCCCGAGAAGACAATGGGCGGCGTCTCCAGCCAACCGCCCTTGTAGTCGGCATCCGCCGAAACGAAGCCATCTACGCGCTGCCTCACCGCGCCGATCCCGCCGAGGTCGGCGACGCCTTTATATTCCTGGCGAACGAGCGTGCTGTCGTGGGTCATGCCGCTGGACACGTAGTATTGGTAAACGTAGTTCCCGTGGCGGCCCATGCCCGGCGCCATCACGGAATACCAGCGATCCCATTCGTCGGCAAGCCCAGTGGGAAAATACGCGTCGCGGCTCGGACGTTCCCATTGAATACCGTCGCGGCTAACCGCCATCTGCGTTTCCAGCAGGCCGAAGTCTTCCCATTGCCCTGCAACGCGCGGAAGCACGAAAGGCTGGCGATTCGGGGCGAAGTGGCGGAATGGTGCGGTGAACATGAAATAGACGTCCTGCGCGTAGGGATACAAGGTCGCCGCGTTGTAGTAGATGTCCGAATACGGGTCATCGTGTTCATCCGCCTGCAACACGACGGGGGTGTTCTCCGGCGCATTGAACGGATGCTCCAACGCCACATCGTTAAACGGCCACGGCTTGAGGGGGTCATCGGTTTCGATACGCGTGATCCGGCGCTGGTTCTCCGAGCCAATCGCGAGGGCGCGCGTGTAGATCACGTATTTCTGAATACGTTCGTCCCACCAGACGACAGCCGGATTGTCAGTGTACCGCGGGTAAACGCGGACACCTTCGGAATACTGAATGCCGTCCGCCGAGTAGCTCGCATAGACCCCGTCGGTTTCTTTGTTCGCCGGGCTTGCAAGTTGGATGTTGAACAGCTTGAATCGTCGCGCCGCGTCGGACTCGTGCGGGTCCAGAAACACCGTAGCCAGGACTCTCCCTCCCGATTCGATGCTTCCCACACGCTTGAATTGCATGCCGTCGCCGCTCTCATACACATCGAGTCCGTCCGAACCGGTGTAGAGCCGCGTCTTACCATCGATGCTGTACGTCCGGCTGACATGCGCGCGAATAATGTTGCCACTCTCGTCGCGTATGCGCCCGAGCTTCTGCGCCTGGTTCATACACAGTTCGATGCCTTCGCTTTTCGCGATGAACCGGTGATCGATGAATAGCTGCGAACGGCTGCCAACAGCAAACGGCTCCGCCGCAAAGACATGCGCCGAAAACACGAGAAGTGCAAAAAACGCCAAGCGAGTCATGGCCAACTCCAATTTGGGATTCGCGCGCGGCACGCGCAGAGACGAACGGTGCACCACACGTAGGTCTTTATATCCGGAATCGCTATTCGGGTTCCATCAAATAGACCGTTTCACAAGGCACACCAGAGTTCCCTGCTCTCAACGCGGCAGGCCGGACGTGATTTGTCCGGAGGCAAGATCGAAATTAACCTCCGCGACTTCCCCTTCCACCACTGTTACGGGGATGGTTTGGGCGCGATGAAAATCGAATCGCACCTCGGAGGCATAGGCGGTCACGAGGTACTCGCCGGGATCAAGATAAGGAATCTCGTATGCCCCCTCGGCTCCCGTAAGCCGGTATTCGGCCACGCCGTAAATAAGACAGTCGTTCGGCTGAGTGGGCACTTGAGTTGGATCGTAGACGACGATCACGCACCGGGCGCTGCCCCCTGGTGCGGTGACATGCCCCCGAACGCCGCCGCGATTGGTGAAATTGAACTCAAAACGCGTCGTCTTTCCGGACGTGAGCGTGACGGTGGACTGTTGCGACGACCGGTAGATGAACGGAAACGCCCCGTTGTACAACGAACCGCGAACCAAGTACGTTCCCTCGGGAAGGGTGTCGATCGTCACAGTCGGGTTGCTGTCCGAATGGCGAAACATGAATCGATTGAGTACGCGCGGCTTTTCCCCCGAATGCACCTCCAAGCACGCAACGTAGCCTTTGAGCGGTTCCCCATCCACGACGAATGGCGTCTCCAAAACGCAGGGCGGACCCAAGGCCACCTTGATCTCTTCGGATTCCGACCCGGCGGCTATTGGAATGTCGCGCAGCAGCTTCCCCGCATGCCCCTTCGCCGAAATCCAGAGCGTCACGGCGCCTGGCGGCAGGCCCGCAACCGTGAAACGTCCCTTCTCCTTCGAGACTTCCGCGTCCATTGGCTCGTGACGCTCAATGCCCTGACTGTCCACTATGCTCCATACCTGGAGATTGAAGTCGGTGATGGATAGTCCAGACGTTGCATCCGTAACGCGGCCGCTGACTATAGACGCTGGAAAGAGCGTCGCATTCACGTCCGCGGAGCCTGGGACCACGTTCGTAACCCACGCCTCCGCCAACCCGGTTCCGGCCGGCGGTGCATACACCAAATCGACGGGATCGACAATCCCCTCCAAGCGGAAATATCCCGATGCATCGGTCTCCGCCGCAGCTTCGTTCTTTGTTTGGTCGACCCCGTGATCAAACCCAAAGATGCTTTGCCCGGTGACTTTGACTCCTGAGAGCGCTTCTCCATTTTCATCCACCACGTACCCTTCAATGCCCGTCTCGACTGAAAACGGCACCGTCAAAAGGACGTTTCGAAGCGTCTCTTTCCCCTTCAGCACAATGGGCTGCGCAACAGCGGCATCAACAGTGAACTGCGGGCTGCTGACGTACGCGGCATAGGGTCCGGGTTGTAGACCGTGGGCGGAGAACATCCCGCGCGAATCCGTACTCGTGCTCTTCGGCTCGGGCTGGTGGTACCAGCTTTGGTCATCAGTCGGCTGCGGTGTAAGCTGCACTTCCACGTTCGCCACCGGCTGTCCTTCCATATCGACAACCTGGCCCTCAATACCTGCCGCACCGCCAGAGATCGTTAGGATGACCGGTCGGCCATCTCTCGAAGTCTTCGCATGAAGGTGCGCCGACCCAAGTTCGGCCACGGTCCCGGTGAGCACCATCTGCACGTCTACCGGTACATCCGCAAACGAAAAAAGCCCATCGGCGCCGGTTTCCGTGTCCATGGTCTGCTCACCCACAACTAGCCGGACTGCAGCCCCCTCGATTGGATTCCCTTTCTCGTCCTGGACACGCCCCTCAACAACGACGAAGACCGACTCCGCGCTAACTGGGTCGCCGGACGGCTCGATGGAAGCGATGGTGGATGCTTCCACATCCCCGTGCCCCGTGTCATCTCCTGACGCGCCGGGCGAAACACGCGCAACCGTGGACGCACCATCCCCTTCTCCTTCGGGCACGCGCTGCAGTGTCAACACGCTGACTACGATCGCAAGCGCCACGACAAAACCCAGAAATACCTTGAGTACGAATACGCCACCTAAACCCACCCCGGCGGCTCCGCCCGCCGGAGCCATCGACAACTGCGTCAGCGTGATCCTCCCCAACGACGCTGTCAGCGTGGCCGGTATCGGAGCGGCCGAGGCCACCTCGGATGCCATAAATGACACCAGCGCGCCAACGCCGCCGATCACGCCGCGCTTCCGGAGACTCTCCGCCAGCAGTTCGACGCCTCGGTCGATGCGCCGCGCCACCGTGCGCCGGGACACGTTCAAAGACCGCGCAATGTCCTCGTGTTTCTGGTCTTGAAGATGGTACGCGACGACAGGTATGCGGAGTTCCTCGGGCAATTCGGAAAGCGCGCTGTCGATGTGCTCGCCAATGTCGTCCCAATGGACATGGGACGCGGAGGCCGCCTGCTCGGCGTAGTGGGCCTCTCGCATCTTGCGCCGCCGTTCCGAACGCATGCGGTCCAGCGACCGGTTGGTCGCCACCCGGTGCAGCCAGGCGCCCAGATGCTTGTCCGGCTTCTTCGGCGAGCTCACCAGCGTCTCGAAGCACTCTTGGGCTATATCCTCGGCTTCGTGTGCATCGCCCAACACCCGCACGCACGTGGCGTAGACCATGGGCGCATAGCTCGACACGATCTCCTTAAACGCCGCCCCCTCCCTACGCTCAGCCCATCGCGTCAGCAACGCCAAGTCAGACGCCATGCCCTTCCTCCCTATCCAAGCACCCGTATATCCTATTCTATAGAATAAGACGGAGACAGCGCCCGGTTATGGGCACCCAAGGGGTGTGCCCGGAGAAGTGGGTAGACATTCTCGTCCGTCAGTTTGGCCGGTTCAGCCCTTGGGTTCGCCTTACCGCAACAGCCCGAACCTCCCAATACGGCCTAACGTGTTTCGGCGGACGCACTTTCCAGTGGAGCAGGCGTTTCCGTGACAAACCACACGTCGATGGTGCGGCGTTCGCGCGTGAACTGGAGCGAGGTTTGCTTGGCAAGGTTGGCAAGGACCAAGTCGATCTTCGCGTTGCGTTCCTCTCCGGGGACCTTCTTGAGAGCGCTTGAACGGTTGTTGGCCCACTCCACCTGGAGCGCTTTGGTATCGCTTGTCTCGTCGATCACCGGCATGTTAATGCGGTTGCCGGTCCACGCCAGAAATTCCACGAGCGTCCCCGAGCCACCGCCGGCGCCTTCGTTGGGATCGAGTGTATCGGCAAAAATGTTGATAGCATCGGGATTGTGGGCGCTGGTCTCGGAATGGAACGAGTAGGAGCCTCGCACGACAACGACCTCGCGCTCGACGGCTTTTCGTTCGAAATGGATCTTTCGCCCGGCGCCTTCGGCGACGATCGATTCCAAGGCTTTCAGGCGGCTTTCGATGGGGCTATCGAGGCGCATGATCCAGTCGCCCGGTACGCACAGGTCGAGGAGTTCCTGCTCTCCTTCGATTTCGTAGCGGTTCACGCCAAGGTTGCCCACGATGCCCACGAGCGAAAGGCCGTTCTCGAAGCCGAATCCACAGCCCCATTTCTTGAGTTCGCCATCCCAGCGGAAATGGAAAAAGTCGGGACCGCTGGGAATGGCTTCCGCTTGCGACCTGTCCGTGAACCGGTAGTATTCGAGCCGCTCGGGGATAAAGGGCGGGGGCACGCGCCGCACTATCTCACCGTCGTTCAATCGGTAAACCGCGTCGAATGCCTCCCGCCAATCTTGCGATGAGGGGGGCGCTTCCGCGGACGGTGATGGCACCGGCGCGTCCTGCTTCGGAG
Source organism: Candidatus Hydrogenedentales bacterium (assembly GCA_041662805.1). Lineage (GTDB taxonomy): Bacteria > Hydrogenedentota > Hydrogenedentia > Hydrogenedentales > SLHB01 > JAIBAQ01. The sequence continues at coordinate 6,861 of JBAZRU010000050.1, forward strand.
ACTCAACAACCAGCTTAATGCCCTCGATGGTCTCTCCCGGCTTGACCGTGACAGTCTGGCTTGTGCCCTCAGGGGCTTCGTCCGCGCTCAGCCAGAACGGCGCGACCTGAATGTACTGCTCACCCGGCCGGACAAAGCGAAGCTCGAACACACCCTTGTCATCGGTAGTGGTCGTGGGGTCGTAATAACGATTCTCGCGCTTGTCGAAGGCACTCGCGCGAACCTCCCGCCGGGTTACCGGATTGCCCGCTTCATCCACGGCAACCCCGCGTACGGTCCCGGGCCGGGTGAGTTGAAGCGTAACGCCGTCCAAATCATCCCCCGGCTTCGTGCTGAACGGCTCGCCAACGCCGTTGGCCCATGTCCGCCATTCTTCGTAGTCCCCGTCATGAGCGACCAAGTTGTATTGGGTCTTCTTGCTGGCGGGCAGAAGCATGTCGAAGGAGCCGTCCTCCTTGGTCTTCACGCTGAATCGCGTATCGCCGGTGAGCGAATTGCCCGACCCTGTGCGGGCGGGGGCCGCCGTGGCGCCTGCCACGGGCTTTCCGTCGGGATCTACGATACGACCCCGGACACGCACGCCGCGTTCGAGCGTGATGGTAACAGGCTCCATGCCTGGTTGAAGGTCAAAATCCAAACTGTCGAAATTGCGCTGCCAACCGGTCTTCTCGTCGTCGATCATGGGACGATTGAATTTGCTCTGACATTGCTCCGACCACCACCGCGCATAGCCGTCGGCTTCAATTTGAAACTCGAACGCGCCCGGAAACATCCCAGCGATGGTGACCTCGCCCTTGGCGTCGGTTCGCCCTTCCAAACCCTTGTGCTGCCAATTCCATAGCCGCACGTTTTCGACTGGCTTCCCGGATTCGCTGTCCACGATAGTGGCCCGAAACACGACGCCCGGCTCGAGCCGAATATCCAACGTCTTGGCCTCATCGGCTGCGATTGCCTCTTGCGTGAGCCGCGCCGCGTTGCCCCTTTCGTCGCGCACTTGGATGTCGTAGGTGTCGTCCTGCACGAAGAGGCGATAGCGCCCGTCGGGTCCGCTGACCGTCTCCGTCCAAATCTCGGTGATGTACACGCCCGGTCCTTGCTTGGGACCCTGATTGGCACGGACCTGCGCACCCACCACCGCCGCACCGTCCGGGCCGGTCACGCGGCCCTCGAAATACGTCTTGTTTCCGAGCACGATGGGCTGGGCAAGCGCGGCCACCGGCTGCTCCGCGATCAGAACCGGGCAATAGAGATCCTTGCTGAACCGCACTTCAATCGCGTCCGTCTGATCGTCGAACCCCGACAGAGTGAATCGGCCCTGGGCGTCCGTCTTCGTTTCATTGCCGGAATACCACGTCCACGCATCGACCAACACGTCTTCAAGAGGTTTTCCAGACTCGTCCGTGACCATCCCGGAAAATGTGCCGCGCGGCGCGTTGGCGTCTACCGCGGGGGACTTCGCTGCTACCTCGGGCGCGGCTGGCTTTGTCGGCAGGATGGCGCCAGGAGGATTCGTTGGAGCCGTACTTCCCTTTGGAAACACGGTTGTGCGTTCGCGCGCGGTTTCTCCCGATTTGAGGGAGACCGTCGCAGATCGTTGATTGGATTGAGCTAGGAAGGGAAGCTCATACAGGTCATGCGTGACACTGAAACTCTGATTCCCCGGCAACAAGGTGTCGATGCGAGCAATGCCCTGCGCGTTTGTTTCCGCTTCGAAACGCTCGAAGGCAGGCAAGTCAAGTATTGCCGCTTTCGCCTGTTTCTCGCTCATTTGGACCAGCTTCTCGAACGATAGAGACGGACCGCAGAAGATATTAGTAAAAGTGTGATGCCACTGAACATTGGGCATGAAGAAGGCTTTCGCTCCTACCACCGGCTTTCCCTCGGGTGTCTGTATGGTGATTTCGCACCCAGCAGCCGGGATCATCACTATTTCAACGTTGGTGCTTTCACCCGCGATGGGAAACGACTGAGGTTGCGCGAGGGAATTCTCTTTCTGACCCGGGGGATTTGCCGAAACGAAACCATCACAAACAGCAACGAACTCGGCGTCGCCTGGTGGTAGTGATTCAAACGTAAACGACCCGTCCTCGGCTACGGCGACCGCAGCCTGCTAAAACAGGGTCATGTCATCATATGGCGCGTTTGGCGGAAATACGGCTGTGACCACGCGCCCGTTACGCACAGGGCGTGGCACGGAAGAATCCAGCTTCCCCTCGACACGCACGCCCGGTTTGAGAACAAACTCACGCGCGTACTCACTCCCCTTTTCGAGGTCGAGCAACACGGCTTCGCTGAACTGTGTCGGGCCAGTGTCGGGGATGTGTACAAGGCGGAGATAGTGATTTCCAGGCGAGAACTGCTTGGTGATCAGGGTGCCGTTTCCGGCATCCGTCCACGAATCCCGCATCAGGAGCGGTTCGAAGCCGGCAAGCGGGTAAACGTTTCCCAAAAGGGGTTGCCGCGATGCGGAAAGGGCCTTTACCTTCATCGTGGCGCCCCGCTCGAGTACGACCGGCTTGCCGGTTCCGTCTGCGGGAAAGGTGGTAGGACGCGTCGGCACGTAATCAGGATGGCGGACAGTGAAGCTGATTGCGCCGGTCTCGATGTGTTCGACGACGTACTTCGGATACGCCACGAGGGCGATGCCCTTCGCATTGGTAAGCACCTCGCCTGCGGGACCATGCTCTTTGCGCCACCCATAGTGACTTGCAGATTCCGTCTTTGCGCGAAGACCATCAGGCGTGATGCTTGCCCCTGCCACCGGCTCCCCGTCTTCATTGACCACCGTGACGGAAACCGTTGAGCGCGCTTCGGAAGTCGCTTCGGATGGAACTGCGGCAGTCGACGCAGCCGCCACGGCCGGTTCTGCACGAACCAGTCTCACCGCGCTTAATCCTGCAAGATTCACCATGGCGGCGGCGATCACCGCCAACACCCACGGGCGCGAAAGGGCCGCGCATTGGATACCGCGCTTGAGCCGCCGAAGACGATGGGTAATCTCAGCAGTCCGCAACACGGGAACCCCCGAGAGCAACGGCTCGGCATCCACCAGATTGAGGGCTAAACGCGCCAGGGACTGCGAATATACGGGCGCGCCACCAACGAATTCCGCGGCCACGCCATCACTGACGGATTCGCACGCGGTCTCGTGTGCGGAGCGTAGCCGCCACGCCAACGGGTGAAACCACAGAAGCGCGGAAAGCACTTTCGCGCTGGCCATCCATTGGGGATCGCGCGTGGCGAGGTGCGCCAATTCGTGCGCGAAAACCGCCCGCAGATCGTCAGCGAATGGGCCGGATGTCATTCGCTCCGGTATAACGATCATCGGGCGCAAATACCCGGCCAAGAAAGGCGACGTGAGCCGGGACGTCACGCGCAGTTCTGGACCGCGCGGGGTGCCAAGTGCATGGGCTATCTCTGCAAGCAGCCTGCGCAACGGCGCCGGCGCCACATTGGTTCGACCAAGGAGACGCAGGAGGCAACGCACCGCAAAGACGGTCCGCATCAGGATGATTGCCGCGACGACGCTCCATGCAAGAAGAAGGAGCGAGCCGAGGTGCGCCTTAATCCACCCGAAGCCCGCCGCGAACGCGGACACGGAATCGGGTGCGCTGGCAGGTACCGTCATTGTCACCGGCTCGCTCGATGCACTCGCTGGTGCAGGTGAAATCGGACTTGGCGTTGCTTGCGTATCGCTTACGGTCTCCGTCGCGACAAGCGCTTGAAGGCGCACCGGCACGGCAACTCGTGGAAGCAGCAGTTCCGCAGGCGGGACCGCAATCAAGCCCAGCATGACGCCACGCCACAGCAGCACGCGCCATCGCGGGTTCCAATTGATGAGGCTCAGGTGCAATCCCCATCCAACGGCCAGCACCAAGGTCATCTTCAGCGCGATGGAGACGGCAAGCGGAAGCTCCAACGCATACTCCAGCCAGGCTTGCATAGCGCCTCCTTATTTCCGCCGTCGCGGCGTCGCAATCCGCTCGTCCGCGATGCGGCGCAATTCCAGGATTTCCTCGTCGGAGAGCTTCTCATTGCGGATGAGTTGGGCAATGAGATGGGCAGGGTCGCCTCCGCAACAGACGCGGGCCATCATCCGCGCCATCGAAGAAAGGATGCCGCGCTGCGAACTTCGCGCGCGGTAAACGAATGCCTTACCGAGCTTCTGGCGGGACACATGGTCCTTTTCCATCAGAACGCGCAGGACCGATCGGAGCGTTGCGTTCTCAATCGGCCAACCGAACTCCTCCTGGATTTCCGAAGGCTTCGACGGCCCCCGCTCCCACAACACTCGCATGGCTTCCAGTTCGTTCTCGTTGAGTTCCGCCATTTCTTGCTCCCCCTACGTCGCGTTCCATCTGTGAAAATATCACACATCAGGACCCGCGTCAAGCACAATCTGTGAATATTTCACACGTCGATAGTGGACACAAGTGAATCCGCTGCCGACGGAGTCGGAAGCGCAACCAAATGCCACACGCGGGACAATGGCGCTTAGCGCGTTTTCATTTCCGATGCATACGATTAAGGCCACACCAGACACCCAGTAAGAATGCGCTCTATAGAGTGCCGTAGGTATAAGAAGCCAAAGCGCTCTAATCGGCCGGCAAATGCCGCCTCTTCCGTGCTGAAGGCACGGGATTCCAGAGCCCGGGGTGCCGCATGTCGCGCGCGACATGCGGTACCCCGGGGTAACAGACCAACCGAAAAGCACACTGAAAGTGTGCAAGAGATTTGGGTCCACCAATGCCTTAATAAGCATCCATGACAATCTCCCGCGTCCATGCAGGACGCCCCATAGAGGCTGGCTTCTCCCCCATGGCACCGATTCGCACTCGAATATGGCATTATTGTTTACCCTACGGACTTGGGCTTGGCGCACATTGCGCCGGATCACACAGGCCTTTCCAAAGGCCACGCGCACGATTAGGACAAGCGAGAATGATAAGACTCGAAGCGGCATCTCCGGTTCTTCCTCCTGGATTGCGGGAATTCCTAGCCGAACTCGCAGGCGGCGAAAACGGATTCGGAGGCACGCCCGTTCACACTGGCGAGGCAACGGTGGAAGAGTATATCCAGCAATGCCGCGACATGACCGACCCTGCCATGCTGCTGCCGGGACTCGTTCCGCAGACGATATTCTGGGTGCTCGACGCGGACGGAGCGCTCGTCGGCATGGTGAGGCTCCGGCATCGCTTGAATGACAACCTGCGTTTGCACGGCGGACACATCGGATACTTCATCCGCCGCGACCAGCGCGGCAAAGGCTATGCAAAGGAGGCGCTGCGTCTAGCCCTCAACGAACTACGCAAGCTGGGCGAACGAAGGGCGCTGCTCACCGTCGATCCGGACAACGCTCCCTCCATCGGCGTTATCGAGCGCAACGGGGGCCGTCTCGAGAACGCCGTGACGGATCCGAAAACAGGAAATAGGTACCGAAGATACTGGATCGAATTGCAGCCCCTACAGGAAGCAAACTAATGCACGCATCGGTTGGCCCGATCGTCAACAGGAGTACCCTCATGAAACTTAATCATGTTTCGGCTTCGTTGACATGCTTGCTCATCGCATGCCTGACGGCGAATCCGGCGGCAGCGGAGCCGCGCGTTTCCACGGTCGATTTCTTTCCGGTGGCCACCCAGTTCTCGCCGGTGCCATCCGGCGAAGGATGGAAAGGCGAAGAGGGCGCGCTGAGCCAGGACGTGCTGCGCGCCACGGTAGACAACATCTACGCCCACGGCTTCCGCGGCATCCAATTGGATACGCACCGCCCGCCGGAGGAAGAGGCATTCATCCTCGAATACGCGCAATCGCGCGGGATGTTCATCACGGCGCATCTCGGAGCGCTGGAGCAGTTTGGCCGCGATGCGCCGCCGGAGCCGTCGGTCTTCTCGCCCGAATATGCCGCAGCGGTTCGCGCCGCGGTTGAAGGCAGCTTGGCGGGCATCAAGAACGTGCCGCGCCTGTACAACGCTTTTCCGTTCCAGGACGAGCCGTTCCACTGGGGACCGAGATCCTTCGCCTACGGCGACCCGGAGAAGGCCGAGTACCTGAAGCGCTACGGATACGACTTGCCCACCGGCCTCGACGCCGTTCGCTCGGACCCGAAGAAATGGCTCGAGTTCATCAACTTTCAATCCGATATCTTCCCACACGGGTGGCGTCAAGTGTACAAAGCGATCAAGGAGATCGACCCGTCATTCAAAGTCGTGATGACGCACGACAGTCACAACACGTTTGGCGCGGGCTACAGTTCGCATAGCGAGATCGCCATCGACGACGTGTTCCATTGGGGCGGCGATTTCGCCGATACCTTCGTGTTCGACATTTATCCGTACATGATGTTTGACTTCCGCTTCGGCGAATGCGCAAAGCTCCCGAAACCGCGCATCAGTCAGACACACTATTCGTTCGCGCAGATGCGCGGCCTCACCCGCGCCTACGGCAAAGAACTCGGCTTCTGGTTCGGCACTTACAATCCCGCGTGGTTCAGCACCTACTTCTGCCCCGAACTTCAGGCCATGCACTGGTCGGAACGCGAAATGGCCACCACCGCCGTGGCGCACGGCGCGGATTTTCTCCTCACCGGCTATAACATCCCGGTCGACGCCAAGCACTGGGATTCGCTCGGCGAGGGACTCGGCCTCATCCAAAAGACCGCCGGCCGCCTCGTTGGTATGCCCAAGATGAAGGCCAAGGCCTGCATGCTCTTCCCTCGCACCCACTACCTCCAAATGCAGGAGGAGTATTTCAATGTCGGCCTCTCGTTCGAGCTGTTCCTGCGCGCGTTCGGCGAACTCGACATGCTCCACGAAGAACAAGTGAAGGATGACACGCTGGAGGGATACAACGTCCTGGTCCTGTTCGACATCAGACTCCTGCCCAGGGCCGTCGCGGAACGTATCGCCGCGTTTGTGCAAAAGGGCGGCGTCGTGATTGCCGATTGCGTGCCCACGCTCGACGAGGACAAGCAGCCACTCGCGACCATGACCGATCTCTTTGGCGTGAAGGACCCGTCCGGCGAACGCATCCCCCGCTTCGGCCATTGGGTGCCGTACAAGTCCGCCGAACCCATATGGGCCAACCGTCCGGAGAATCCTCCGGATGAATCGGTGTTCGTCACGGACACGCTCCAAGGTACGGCCTTCGGCCAATCGCTGGACCTGACACTCGTGAGCCCGCGCCCGTGCACCGCCACGGAATCGGAAGTGCTCGCGGCCACCGCTGCAGGCAAGCCGGGCGTACTGCACCGCGGAGTGGGAAAAGGACACGCCTTTCTGCTCGGATTCTGCCTGCAAGACACCTACTTCAAGACCTACCAGGACGGCAATGAAGCGGCCCGGAACCAGTTGCGCGGCCTGCTCCATGCCATGACGGAAACGGCGGGCGTGAAACCGCACATCTATTCATCGAATGCAGACATCGAAGCGACCGTACGCGCCAGCGGCACGGAAGCCTTCGTGTTTGTCATCAACCATGAAGCGCCCGCAGCCGACACCGCAATCCAACTGGCCAACCTCGGCTTCGAGATTGCAGCCATCACCAACGTTGCCGACGATCAACCCGTCGCCTTCGAAAGACGCGAAGCCGCGTGCGAACTGACGCTGAACGTCCCCCTGGGCGAGACACGTATCCTGCACGTGAAACCCTGAGTAAAGCTCCATGTGAGCCACGTCCTGTAGCGCCCGGCCTCCGCCGACACACCTGTCGGCAGCCGGCCGTCTTCGGCTTGCATTCGTACTCTTCGGCTTGTATTCGTAGCGCCCGGCCTCTGTGCCGGGCGTCTTAAGCTAACCGTAGCCTTCAGGCAATCGGTAGCGCCGCGATCGCCGAGCGCGGCGCGGGGCAACCGCAGCCTGCGAGATTCTCAAAGGCTTCGCGCAAACCCAACGACGGTCACTCACGCGCGCCAGGTTCATCGAACCACGCGCTACAAAATGCACACGCAAATACCAAATCGGCGCAAGCTAGTAATCAAGCTTCCAGCAGCCGCGTTAACCCTGGTTTGAGCGTGGGATAAGAGCCATTGGCGTCCGGCAACACGGGCGGTTCCATGTCGTCGTGGCAGTCCTCAGGTTTAGGCTCGAAATAGAAGCCGGAGCTGTTAATCTTCTCCCAGGTGATTTCCTGTCCGGTGTAACAGGAGATCTGGCCCATGATGCCAATCATGGTGCTGCGGCCCATGTAATCGCCGTTGTTGAAGGGTTCGCCGGAGCGGATCGCCTTGAAGAGCTTGTCGTGCTCGATCTGGTAGGGGTCGCATTCGCCTGTCCATTTCCATTCGCTTTCGCCCCAGATCCGGCTTTCCAGGATGGACGCCTTGCCTTTGGTTCCGAATACGATGCTGGAGTTGTCGTTGTAGCAGCCCTTGGTTGTCCGGCAGAAAGCGTAAATGCGGACCCCGTTCTCGAATTCGTACACGATGGAATGGTGATCGAACACGTCGCCGTAGATGGGCTCGGTCATGGTGGAGCGTCCGCCAAGGCCGTGGCATTTGACCGGCGTGGCGTCGTGCAGAACCCAACTGGCGCGGTCGAGATTGTGCACGAGCGACTGCGGCACGTCGTCTCCGGAAAGCCAGCGGAAGTGGTATTGTGTGCTGCACTGCCATTGGATTTCGTTCAGCCCCTCCTGGCGGTCGACGACCACGTAGGGTTCGCGAAGAAAGTTCTCTTCGAGGCTGACGATCTCGCCGATGGCGCCGTCGTGGATGCGTTGAACGGTCTCCGCGTACCCGGCGTGGTGCCTGCTCTGCAGTCCGGAAGCCAGGCAGAGCTTCTTCTCCTTCGCGAGATCGGCTGCCTGCTGCAAGAGCTTGATGCCGGCAGGGTCGATGCCGTGAGGTTTCTCGACAAATACATGCTTGCCTGCCTGGAGCGCGGCCATGGCATGGAACGGGTGGAATTTCGCCGCGTTGGCGATCAGCACCACGTCGGAGGCTTCGATCACCTGCTTGTATCCGTCGAAGCCCGCGAAGCAGTGGTCGTCGTCGACGGCGACCTGGTCTTTCATTTCTGCTTTGATCCGCTCGCGCTTTTTCTGGACGCGGTCCGGAAGAATGTCGCACATTGCCACGAGCCGCGCGCCGGGATCGGCCTTCAGGGCCTGCACGGCGGCACCGGTGCAGCGGCCGCCGCAACCGATCATCCCTACGCGAATCGTGTCGCTGCCCGCGGCATATACGCGGCTCCCTAAGGTGTGCGCGCCCGCGGCGACGGCTGAAGCCAATACCGCCGAGCTCTTCAGAAAATCACGCCGTGTTGTGCCGTGGGCCTTGCTTGCTTGCTCTGAACGTGCCATCTTCGTCTCCTTCCAGCGATAGGTCGCAATTGAAACGGATTGCTGTTTCTCTTGATGCGATTGAAGACATCCCCTCGTCGCAGAACCACCCCGTGGAACGACCCATGAGCGGCTTTGCAGACCGCGCGTTGAGGGTAGCGCATTGCCGCGTTTTCCACAATGCTCATGTGCGGCTGCAACCACAGCGAACGAAACATGACGGGGAAGAAGTGAGCAGAGGGAAGTTACCGCGACAGCGACGGCGTCGCGAGCTTGACGTTTTTGCCGAGCGTCATGGACTTCGCCGTGCGGATGCTCTCGAATCCGTGCTTGTCGCGGATATGGTCGACGCCTTCCAGGACGCGCTCCCACTTCTCGGAGAGCTTCCCGCCGAACAGGCGTAGCTGGTGCTGGTTATACGTGAGCGACGTCAGCGCCACGCCGATGAGACGGACCCGCGCGCGGCGTTCCTTGGCCTTGGGCACGAGCGTGTGCAACACCGTCACGATGTCCGTATCGAGACAGGATGCCTCCCGAAGCGTGTGCGCGAATGTGTTGGTCTTGAA
>JBAZRU010000050.1:16715-17182 GCA_041662805.1 Candidatus Hydrogenedentales bacterium
AAGTCCGCATACCGCACCTTCAGGGTGACGCAGCGCGCTTCCATACCGTTTTCCCGCAGCGCATAGGCCGCGCGTTCCGCCAGGTAAACCAATACCCGCTCAACCTGCTCCCAATCCAGCAGATCCTGTTCGAAGGTTGTTTCCCGGCTGATCGATTTCGGAATCGACTCGGGCTCAACCGGCGAGGTCGATATGCCCAACGCCGCCTGCTGCAAGCTGTACGCCGCCGGACCGAACACGCCCATTAGCGACGCCAGCGGCAGGTCGGACAACGCGCCGATGGTCATCACCCCCAGCGCCTCAAGCGTCTCCCGCGTCCTCGGCCCCACCCCCGGCAGCTTCCCCAACGGCAACGGACGTAGAAAAGCCGCCTCGTCCCCGGTGGCAATCCGCAGATACCCGTCCGGCTTGGCGCGGTCCACGGCGATCTTCGACACGAGCTTGTTCGGCGTGATTGCGATGGTGCA
>JBAZRU010000051.1:0-17053 GCA_041662805.1 Candidatus Hydrogenedentales bacterium
CGCGGCGTGGGAATCGGGGACGCGCGCCAAGGCCGCCGAATTTTGGTCGAAATCCAGCGTCCACATCGCGGACCCGCTCATCGAAAGTCTCTGGTACGAGACCCTGCACGCACGGCGATGCACATATCGCGACGACACCGTACCGCCGGGCCTGTTCCTGCCAAGCACCGTGGAAGACTACTCTCACTGGCACGGCGACTATCACACCAACTACAACATCCAGGAGCCCTTCTGGGCCGACTACACGGCGAATCACTACGAACTCGGCGACGCTTATTTCAGGGCCATGGACTACTTCCAGCCTATGGGCCGCAAAATCGCACACGATTACTACAACGGCCGCGGCGTCTTCATTCAACTCACCGGCTATCCGATACTTGCCGAAGATGACGTCCTCGGGTGCGTGCCGATGGGACGCATGGCCTACATGACGGGGTGGGCGGCGAACCAGTATTGGTGGCGCTATCAGTACAGCATGGACAAGGAGTGGTTGCGGAAGACCGGTTATCCCTTCATACGCGATTGCGCCCTGTTCTACACGGACTTCGTGGAGAAAGGTCCCGACGGCCTCTATCACGCGTTCCCGTCGAACCAAGGCGAAGACGGGTTCACCGGCAACGCGAAAGACTACACCGACCGCGCGCAGATCATGCAACACATGCGGTATTGCCTGCGTAGCGCCGTGCAAGCCAGCACGGTCATTGAAACCGACGCGGACCTGCGCGCCCAGTGGCAAGACATTCTCGCGCACTGTCCCGGCGACGACGGCGCGACCCCGCCCACCTTGAGCGAAGCGGAGCAGCGGGCGTTGGATGCGAATCCCCCGGAGTTCGGTATCGGCCGCCCGTACAAGCCTCAACCCGAGGCACCGCCCGACTCGCCGCAGTCCGCGCCCAACACGTGGTACCTCGGCCAATATGGCTGGGGCGTGATGCAACAATTGCGCGGCGGCGGTTTCATCGCCGGCCGCGATTTCCCCATGTTCCGCAAAAACATCGAGCGGTGGCGGCATCCCAACGGCCTCGTGTGGGGTATGGCCATCGCCAACTACGGCCACGCAGGCGCGTGGTCGGAGACGCTCGGCATCCTCGCGCCACTACAGGAGATGATGCTCCAAAGTTGGGACGACGCCATCCGCGTCTTTCCCGCATGGCCCAGAAACCTGGATGCTTCCTTCGAAGACTTCCGCGCGCACGGGGCCTTCCTCGTCAGCGCCAGTTACGCCAAGGGCGTTGTCGGAGATATCCGCATCAAGAGTGAGCGCGGCGGCACATGCCGGTTGGGGCTACCCTGGCCCGAGGGCGCGCAGGTGCTGGACGCCACCGGTAATCCGGTGGCTCTGCAGCGGGTGGAGGACGTGGTGACTTTCGAAACTCAGCCTGGCGGGGAATATGTTGTCCGAAAGAGATAAGCGAATGGAGCGCAAGGACCTAGACGACCCAAAGGGCCAAAGGGCCTAGGGCCAAGGCGCCTATGAGTCGTATTGGTCCTATGGCCCGCATGTGTCCTTTTGGTCCCTGTGGTCCTGTAGGTCCTTTGCCCCCCGGAGATCCGCCACCCCAAAAGCTGGTATACTCTTATCACGACGCAGGTGCGAGGATAACGCGTGGAACCTGACTTCTCGAAGATCCCGCCGCCGAAAAGCTTGTGGATGCACATCTGTAAGGTGGTGGGGGAGATGAACCGGACGCGGCCAGCCAGTGCCTACTTGCTGATTGCGATGGTTATCGTTTTGTTGCTCGGGTACCAGATTGTCGATTTCCGCGAAGACCCGCGCCGTTTTGCCCTGTTTCTGATTATGATGTTTGTGTTCTTTTTTGCGGTTATGTTGCGCGCCATCATCGACTTCTTCGAGATCGCCCGGAATCACATCCGGGAGCGCGAGAAGCTATTCAAAACGACGATCGGCGAAAAGGAGTTTATCGGGGAGCTGGGTCGTCGCGTGTCGGAGAACCGGGCTAAAGAGTGACGTGCCTGTATCAGCGGAACCGGCGCACGTCATAACGCCTTCTCATTCACCCGTTTACACATCGTGAATACCATACTTGCACTCATACCAAATTGGATCGGCGACGTAGCCATGTGCACGCCCGCCCTGAGGGCATTGCACAAACGCTGGCCCTCGGCCCGCGTCACCATCGCGGGAAAGCCCGCGTGTTGCGAGCTACTGCGCGGACTGCCCTATATCCACCGGATTGAAGAAGTCCCCGCGCGCGCCCCCTTGCCGTCCCTGCACGAAGCTGCCCATGCCCTTGCGCCGCACGCCCGCGACTTGGCCGTCGTCTTTCCCCATTCGGCCCGCGCAGCCTTCCTGGCATGGCTCACCGGCTCGACGAAGCGCATCGGCTACGCGCGCGGCGGTCGCTCGATGCTCCTCACCGATCGCGTGAAACCCCACCGCGTCAACGGGCACATCGAACCCATCTACATGACCCAGGAATACCTCGAGCTTGTGAAAGCCCTGGGATGTGAAGACGACGGTGAAGGCCTCGAACTCTGGGCCGACCCGCAAGAAGTTGAAGGCATGCGCACCCGGTTGCAGGGGCACGGCCCTGTCGTGGGGATCGCCCCCGGCGCCGCGTTCGGCGTCAGCAAGCTGTGGCCCGCCGAACGTTTTGCCGCCGTAGCCGACATGCTCGCGGACAAGGCTGGCGCGCAATGCGTGCTGCTGACCGGCCCCGGCGAAGAGCGCACCCGCAACGCCGTGCGCGCCGCCGCGAAACGCCCCCTGCTCCAGCTCGACGGCGGCATGCCCACCATCGACTCCATGAAAGCCACCGTCGCCGCGCTCGACCTGCTGATCTGCAACGATTCCGGCGCGCGCCACGTGGCCGTCGCCTTCAAGGTTCCCACGGTCTGCATCATGGGGCCCACGTCGCCCAAATACTCCTGCGGCCCCTACGAGCGCGGAGAGGTGTTGCGCGAAGACGTGGACTGCGGCCCCTGCCAGAAACCCGTCTGCACGACAGACCACCGCTGCATGACCCGCATCGAACCCGAGCGTGTCGTAGAAGCGGCACTTAAGCATCTACCCAAGCAAGGGAACTGAGCGGCAAAGCCTGCCGGCCAGCTTGCCTCGCAGTCCGTGCCAAGTCCGTTGAGGGAGTCTCGTTACCCGCGCCTGCGCAACCTGTGCACCGCCAACCCCACCAGCCCAAACGCCATCAAAGTGACGCTTGCCGGCTCCGGCATGACGCCGCCGTTGCTCTGGATAGTGCCCGTCAGGTTAAACGCGAGGTCGAACGGATGATCGGAGTTGGTGCTCCACATATCGTAACCGTAGCGGTACCAGAAACGGCCCCCGACGTTGTTGCTTGAGGACCACAACCAGTCGTCGCTGCTGGACGCCGTCGGCGAGCTGTTCGTGATGGAGACATAGTAGGTCTGCCCCATGTTCAAGGAAAGCGGACTGAAGTTCACGGAATAGGAATAGACGTCGTGCGTGGAGGTTCCGCCCCCGGCAATGAAGTCCACGCCCGTGTCTACTCGGTTGGCGCTGCCCGCCGCCACGTTACGAAACGAACTGATGGCAGGACGCGAGCCGGCTTCCTGCGAGTAAAATGAAACTGTAAACACATCCTCCGGCGGCGGCGTGTTGCCGTAATACACGCCAAACCATTCAATTCCGGTGATGGTCGCGACCTCGTCGCTGCCCGTGTAGCCGAAGAAGTTCTCGGCACACTGCTGCCCGTACCCATCGGCGTCCGAGAAAAACGCGCCCTCCAAGTCTGGAGCGCCGTTGTCGAAAATGATCGTTGCACCTGCCGGCGACACGCAGAAGCACAGGAGCATCAAAGACAGACCCGTCCACGATAGCGCTTTCATGGCTCTGGACCCCTTCCCCTCGATTACTACCTACCCAATGCCAATGGCCTTCACTACGGCCAAAGAACACGAGTAAAACTGCGGCGTTGTATCCCCTATCAATCTCTCGCAGCCGGGGTCTTCGCGCGCAGTAGGCGCTATTCTAGCACTTTTATGCCTGCCGTGGGCCAGAATTCTTCAGACGATGAAGCTGAGGCAACTCCCCGAGCATAAATAAGAAGCCCCGCCAGTCGGCGGGGCTTCGGAATCAATCGATATGCTCGGAGGCGCTTACGCCTTCTTATTCAACTCCGCGAACCGTGCCTGGATTTCGTTGGCGCGTTCTTGCGCGCAACGTGCCTCATCGAGGCAACCAGCCTTCGTGAGATACCCCGCGTAGGCGTGCAAGCGCACCGCCACATCGGGATGGTCGCAGCCCAAGGTCTGTTTCTGAATGAACTCGGCGCGCTTGAACAACGGTTTCGCCTCGCACAGACGCCCAAGGTTCGTGTACAACGCACCCAGGTTGACCAGCGCGGTCGCGCAATATGGATGCTCGCGGCGGCCGCCCTTGTTATGCACCGCGATGGCGCGCTTGAGGAGGTTCTCCGCTTCGACGAAGTTGCCCGCGTCGTTCGCTAGAAGCGCCAGCCCATTCAAGCTGCGCGACACCTCCACGCTAAGTTGATCCTTTTCCTCCAGGTCCAGCGCCTTGCGATACAGGCATTCCGCTTTACAGGCATCGCCCGCAATGTAGTGCAGGTCTGCGAGATTGTTGAGGATGGCGGGAACGAAGTGGCTCTCCTTGCCGCACGATTTCTCGCGCAGGCACAGCGCCTTCTGGAAATACTTCTCCGCTTCCGGATAGTTCCCCAGCGCTGACTCGACCTTGCCGAGACCGTTCAGCGTAAACGCCTCGCGGTTGTCGTCGCAGGTTTCCGCTTTGGCCAACGCCAGCAGAGTCTCCGCATCGAGATACTTCCCCGCCCTGTAGGAATCCATGCCGGTGAAGTGATACGAAATCCATAGATTCAAGTCGCCCGCGCTCGCGGCAGGCGCGAGGGCGATTCCCACGAGAACGGCTGCCATCCAAATCACGGATCGTTGACGCATGGAAGCACTCCTTTCCTAACAACAAAGCCACCTTCCTCCGAATAGAGGGGGGCCTAAGCCTGACTGCCTGCTTGCCTTCTGAAAAGCAATCATATCCTGTTGGAGTATTTCAGTCAACAGTTTCCGCCTGCACGCCTCCGGAGAAGACACGTTGTCGACCGCGGGAACGGCCCTAGCGGACTTTTCCCAGGCGACGTTTGACGACAAAACAGCCTGCGAATGCCAACGCACACGCCAGGATGGCGAGTTCCGTATTCGAATCAATCGGAACGGCGGCCGGACCATGATGCACGAGCACATCCGAGTTGTACCGGATGGACCCCTTCACCCAATCCGTTTCCACGCCTTCCACATATTCCACGAAGTCCACCGCCAGTTTCGTCGGCACTCCGCCCCCATCCACTTCCAGCTCGAGAATCCTGAACTGCCCTGCAACGACGTTGGCGCCGTGTCCCTTCATGGACACGTCCAATCCGCCCACGGTCGCCGTCGGAGACCGCTCGGCATTCAGATAATTGCCCTCGGCAAGCGATTGTCCCGTCGGCGGAAACAGCACGATGAAATAGGACTCGAAGTTCACGTTGTCTTCGACCCACATCTGTATGCCGTTCCAATACAACGACGAGGGCGTAAAGACGATGTTGGCCGATTCGGTGAGGACGCCCGACTCCCCTTCTCCAATCCAACTGGTCGGGCTGCTCGAATAGGAAAGGACGGTGGCTGCATGCGCTTGGCTACAAACTAAAATAAATGCGAAAACGATTACTCCCAGGATGCGATTCATTTCAGATCCCCCCAATTCCGTGCACTTCGTACTTCCAGTGATTCGGAACACTATCAAGAAGCTTGATAATACGAGTATCCTCCCTAAGCGTCAACCCCCAGGGCAATCGCAAACGTCCCCAGATACCCTTGCGCCTAGATTGGGACGCTTCACCGGAACGTCCGAGGGGCGCAAACTGCGGCATAGGTGCAAAGGGACCCTTCCGGCAAAGGCTACCCCGCACACGCGCCATACCCTCGCAGAAGCGCACCATGCAGGCCTTCATTTGTCGTGGCCATGCGATGTTTGCTAGCGTATGGCGCTGCCTGCACGGACCTGTGGTCGATTGGATGTAACGCATCGCTTTTCTTGAAGGAGTCGATCGTGGCTGAATTATTCACCGTCGAGAGCCTCATCGCGTTTCTCACGCTGACGAGTCTGGAAATCGTTCTCGGAATCGACAACATTGTCTTCATCGCCATTCTCACGGCGAAGCTGGAAGCGAAGCGTCAGGATTCGGCCCGGCGGTTGGGTCTTGCGTTGGCGATGCTGATGCGAATCGGGCTCCTGCTCGCCATAAGCTGGATCATGCGCCTGGTTACCCCCTTGTTCACGATTGCCGGTCACGGCATCTCGGGGCGCGACCTGATACTCTTGGTTGGCGGCGTGTTCCTGATCGGTAAAGCGACCTTCGAGATCCACGAGCGGATGGAAGGGGAGGGCGAGCACACCGATGTGAAAAAGGCCGCCGCGTCCTTTAGCTCGGTCATCATCCAGATCATGCTTCTGGACATTGTGTTCTCGCTCGACTCGGTGATCACCGCCGTGGGCATGGTGCAGCATGTGCCGATCATGATTGCCGCTATCGTTGCGGCGGTCGGCGTGATGATGCTGTTCTCCGGCGTGGTGAGCCGGTTCGTCATGCGCCATCCGACGATCAAAATGTTGGCATTGTCTTTCTTGTTGCTCATTGGCGTGATGCTTGTCGCGGAAGGGTTGGGCCAGCACTTCGACCGCAAGTATGTCTACTTCGCGATGGCGTTCTCGCTCTTCGTCGAACTGCTCAACATGCGGGCGCACAGACCGGCCGCACATTGACCGGATTCGCCGATCCTCAATCGATGAGCGCGCCGTAGCCTTCGCGAAACGTGGGATAGCGAAACACGTACCCCGTCGCGATCAACCGTGCGTTGCTGCACCGCTTGTTGCCGCGCATCGCGCGAACGGATTCGCTGTCGCGTTGCGTAGCGACGGCAGGCTCTGGAACGCCGATCCGCTGTGCCAGCCAACGAAACATGTCCCCCCGTTCGACGGGCTCGCTGTCCACGCCGATGTAAAGCGCCTCGGGGTTATCCAGGTTCAGCACGTGCCGCAGTGCGCCCGCGCAATCGTCGCGATGGATGTGATTCACATAGGATGGGGTCGCGGGAATGGTCGCATCGCCGCTTCGAACGGTTTCGATCATTCGCGTGCGCCCCGGACCATAGATACCTGCAAGACGCACGACAGTCGCGGGAAACGGACCGCCCAGAACGATCTTCTCGCCTTCCAACAGGGCCGCTCCGGAGAAGTGCGCCGGTTCCGCCGGGGAAGCCTCGTCCACCCACTCGCCGGAATCTTGCGCGTATACGCCGGTGCTGGAAATTGACAGAAAGCGTCGAGGACGTTGTCCTTGGCTTTCCAGCGCGGTCAGAAGATTACGCGGGCCATCGACATAGGCGGCCGTGTATCGCGCCTCGTCGAATCCGCCGGCCGCGGCGGCATACACCACCGCGTCGATCCCCGCGGGGAGGCTCGCCAGTGACTCGGGGCGGGTAACATCGGCGGCGAGCGGCGCAACGCCCGGCGGTAGGTCGCCAGGTCGTCTTCGCATTCCCCACACGGTGTCGCCGTCCGAGAGCAGGAGCCGCCCCAACTCGGACCCAACGTATCCGCAACCCGCGATTAGTACATTCATGATTTCGTTTTCCGTTGCAGTGGAGAATTCCTGTGGTCCGAGCCAAATGGTACATCATATGCCCCAATATGCATAAGGTCAGGAAACGTTGAGTGGGTATCGAACTGGCCTGGGAGGGGTATTAATGACTGCACGTGTCTTGGGAGAAGCATTGGTTGCGGAATGCGAATTCCGCTTGTTCGAACAGTCATTTCCTCGCTTGCGGAAATGCATCGCCCTAATGAGCGAAGAAGAACTCTGGTTTCGGCCCAACGCGGAGACCGTAAGCGCGGGGAACCTCGTGCTGCACCTTTGCGGCAACATGCGCCAATGGATCTGCAGCGGGTTGGGCAGCGAGCCGGATCGCCGCAAACGCGCGGAAGAGTTCACCGAGCCGGGGCCGATGCCCAAGTCGCTGCTATACGAGAAACTCGACACCATCGAGCGTGACGCGAAGGCCGTGCTGCGGCGCGTCGATCCCGAGACGTTACTGGACAAGCGGCCGGTTCAAGCCTACGAAGAAACAGGGCTGAGCTGCCTTGTTCACGTGGTCGAACACTTCTCCTACCACGTGGGACAAATCACGTACATGGTGAAATCACGCCTTGCCGTGGATACGCAGTACTACGCGGGAGAAGACCTCAATAAGACGGTGTAGGCGCTTCTCGCCAAGGCTGTTGCTTCCGTGCGCGCATCCCTTGCTCTATGCTACGATCCGCTCTTTGGTGGAGGGGGGCCGGTTTTGGCCCGAAGTACAGCGCGAGGAATGACATGAGCAAGGTTTTAATTGTTGGCGCGGGTGGTGTCGGCGGCGTGGTGACGCATAAGTGCGCGCAGGTCCCCGAAGTGTTTTCGGAGATCTGTCTGGCAAGCCGGACAATCGAACGGTGCAAGCGCATTCAGGAACAACTTCCACGTTCAATCGATATTGCCCAGGTCGATGCGGACAACGTGAAGGAAATGGTCGCGTTAATCGACCGGGTGAAGCCCGACCTCGTCCTCAACGTCGCGCTGCCGTACCAGGACCTGCCTATCATGGACGCGTGCCTTGAAACGGGCGTCGACTATCTCGACACCGCCAACTACGAGCCGCCAGACGAGGCGAAGTTCGAATACAAATGGCAGTGGGCCTACCAGGAACGGTTCAAGAGCAAGGGCATCATGGCCCTGTTGGGCTGCGGCTTCGATCCGGGCGTGACGAATATCTTCTGCGCCCACGCCATGAAACTCCACTTCGACGAAATCCACAGCGTCGACATTCTCGACTGCAACGCGGGCGATCACGGGCATCCTTTCGCCACGAACTTCAATCCAGAGATCAATATCCGCGAGATCACGCAACGCGGCAAGTACTGGGAAAACGGCGAGTGGAAAGACATCGACCCGATGTCCGTGCAGTGGGACTTCGATTTCCCCGAAGTCGGCGTGCGCAAGGCGTATCTTCTGTATCACGAAGAACTCGAATCCCTCGTGAAGCACATCAAAGGCCTCAAGCGCATCCGGTTCTGGATGACCTTCGGCGAGAGCTACATTACGCACCTTCGCGTGCTGCAAAACGTCGGCATGACCCGCATCGACCCCGTCATGTTCGAAGGTCGCGAAATCGTGCCCATCAAGTTCCTGAAGGCGCTACTGCCCGACCCGTCCTCCCTGGCCAAAGGCTACACCGGCAAGACGTGCATCGGCTGTCTCTTCGAAGGGGTCAAAGACGGCAAGCCGAAGAAGATGTTCATCTACAACGTCTGCGATCACGCCGCGTGCTATCGAGAAGTCCAAGCACAAGCCATTTCCTATACGACGGGCGTGCCCGCCATGATCGGCGCGATGATGATGCTCACCAATACGTGGCGCGGCAAAGGCGTCTACAACGTAGAAGAGTTCGACCCAACGCCGTTCATGGACAAGCTGAACATCCACGGCCTGCCTTGGAAAGAGATGGCGATGTAGGGGGAAGTGTGAACGCTCTCGTTGACGCCGCTCATGAAGTGTGTACATTCATGGCTGACCGCCAGTGGTCCTTCTGCATCATCGGCGGGCTCGCTGTTCAACGATGGGCCGAGCCACGCGCTACCTTGGACGCGGACATCACGCTCCTAACCGGGTGGGGTGACGAGGATTCGTACGCGGTCGCGATTCTGAACCAATTCGAGTCCCGAATTCCGGATGGGCGGGAGTTCGCGCTGTCCAATCGCATCCTCTTGATTCGAGCATCGAACGGGAAGGATGTTGATATCTCCCTGGGAGCTTTGCCGTTCGAGACCGAGATGATGCTCCGCTGTGTTCAAGTCGAGTTTGCTCCGGGAAGAGTCTTGCCTTGCTGTACCGCGGAAGACTTGTTTGTCATGAAAGCATTCGCATCCGGGCCGCGCGATTGGGTGGACGCCGAAAGCATCGTGAACCGGCAAAGGGCGCTCGATAAGCGATACATCCTCGCTCAACTGGAAGACTTGTGTGCTTTGAAGGAGGCTCCTGAGATCTTGAGAAAGGCCAAGTCGCTTCTGGGAGAACCCGCATGAAAGAGCCCACTCGTGAAGAGCTGCGCGCCCTTGTGCGACAGATGGACGAGGGCCACAAACGTGCCGACCAGATTCGCAGGGAGGCCCTGCGTGATATGCCATACAACTGGGAAGACGTGGACGCCCTGTTGCAGTTAGGCGACGCCTACGATGGCCCGCCCAGGTCGAGCGAGGGCATTATCGAGATGCAACGGTGCTTCATGAAAGCAAAGAACCGTATCAAGTCGTGTGACATCGCCAAATGGCTCGAAAAGCCGCAATCAACCACCGATGAACACCGATAAACGCAGCGCAGCAGAGCCGCAACCGAAACAGGAACAATCTCAACGCAGAGGCGCAAAGATCGCTGAGGAACGCAGAGAAGAACAGCGAATAAGTTTCTGCGAAAGAGACGACGAAGACGTGTCTTCTGATAGACTTCGGTGCTCCTCGCGTAGAAATCAAACGTATTAGTTTCTAATTCATCGGTGTTTATCGGTGTCAATCGGTGGTGAAATACAATGACGTATCCTGACCTTGACCTTCGCGACAGCGTCCCCACGCCCTCGTACATCGTTGACGAGGGCGCGTTGCGCCGCAATCTGGAAACCCTCGCCGATGTGCAGCAACGCGCGGGATGCACGATCATTCTGGCCCTCAAAGGCTTCGCGATGTGGAGCACCTTTCCGCTCGTGCGCGAATACTTGCGCGGGACAACCGCCAGTTCCGTCAGCGAGGCCCGGCTTGGCCGCGAGGAGTTTGGTGGGGAGGCCACGGACCAGTAGATTTAGGCGCGAAAGGCCAGCGGTTATGGAAGAATCGTGGTCTGCAACGATCTCCAATTGTCCTCGAAGATGCCTATCTTGTGCTCCCACCCAGACTTGAATCGCAGACTATTGACAAGCGGTGTTTTTCTGCTATAGTAGGCACTTGCACAGCAGTGTAACTAGTTTGTGCGCATAGAGTGCTGCACCATTTTGTCTTTTTGGAGAGTTGAGGGCTCTTAGCGAAAAGCAAGGCGAACCGGATGCAGCGTACTTTTTGTCGAGCATGCAATGCGGTCTTACCCAGAGTAAGAAACCTAATGTTTAAGAGGAGACCAATATGCTGGAGAAGCCCAAGAAGCCGGTGAAGCCCAAGAAGCCCAAGAAGCCCAAGAAGCCCAAGAAGCCGGTGAAGCCAGATAAGCCAGATAAGCCAGATAAGCCAGATAAGAGCAGTTGAAGTCTCGAATCGCAGTACTTCTGAAACCGGTAACTTTAATCAAACGGAGAAGGGGAATTGCCATGCTCTGCACTCGCAATTTGGTTCTAGCATGTGTAGTACTGTCCCTCAGTGGGTGCGCGACGATGATGCCCGCGATTGCTGGGAAGACCGTATATCAACAGTCCTTTGAGGATCTCGGAGAGAGCGAGATTTCGGAGTCGGGACAGATAATTCCTGGCCAGGTCACTAGGTATTCTCTCGACATTAAGGCACCTGCGGGCGTGAAACTGGACGATATAACCGGCATGACCTACGCGTGGGACAGCTTCAATGGCCAAATAGCTATCAACAAGAGCGCACAACTCGACAGTAGCGCGCAAGCACAAGCCATGCTCCAGCTCAACCAACAGCAGATGGAAGTGATCAGCAGTCTATCGGAGGCGTTGATTAGCGCGGCGGCTCCATTGATTGGCGCGAAGATTACAGCGGACAAGGAGACCAAGGCTGCCGAAATCGCCAGCAAGACGCTACTTCGACAAAGCCTCATTGAAGCGCTTCGCGATCCGGAAGTGCTTGGAGCAATAAAGGAAGGACTCGCTCTACCTTCAAAGCCAAAGGCTCCAAAAGCACCTGAAACGCCGGATCCCCTCCCCGCACCCGAAGAAGTCGCTCCGCCGGTTAAGCCGTGAGAGGCAGCACAATGGCTCGTTCAATTGACATTGAATACTACGCCGACAAATGGCTCTCAATGGAGTTGTTGCCCGAATGGCAGCCGGAGATTTCGCTTGCTGTAAGACTTGTCAAAGAGAATGACAATCTCTATGCGGAAGCTTCCAGGCGTACCGGCATACCCAAGTGGTTTTTTGGACCGCTGCATTACCGCGAGGGATCGTGCAAGCCAAACAGGCAAATCCTCAACGGTGAGGACTTTCAAAAAAAGACAACAATAGTACCCATTGGACTTGGTCCTTTTGCTGATTGGGCGCAAGCAGCAGAGATAGCTGCGGAACAAGGAGAGTGGAAGAAGTGCGCGACGTGGAGTATAGCGGGGGCTCTTCAATTCTACGAAAAGCACAATGGTTATGGCTATCGTAACATGGGATTGGACAGTCCATATGTTTTCCGCGGCTCTACGCATTGTTTAGACGTAGGCAAATTCGTTGCGGACCACAAGTACGACCCGAACGCGAAGGACAAACAGCTTGGCTGCGCGTGTATACTAAAGGGGATGTTTCCCGAGCGGTAGACAGAACCGAGGCAGAAGCGAAATGAAAGCAGTGGCATCATTTCCATGCCTACTTGATAGGTAGGAGGTAGTCTGATTTGCGTCTGTGTATCTGGCAACGTGATTTCTTGCTTTGGATGTTGACGAATTGACGGCATATCCCACTATCCCGGTTTTTGATGTCCCCACGCCCTCGTACATCGTTGACGAGGGCGCGTTGCGCCGCAATCTGGAAACCCTCGCCGATGTGCAGCAACGCGCGGGATGCACGATTATTCTGGCCCTCAAAGGGTTCGCGATGTGGAGCACCTTTCCGCTCGTGCGCGAATACCTGCGCGGGACAACCGCCAGTTCCGTAAGCGAGGCGCGGCTTGGCCGCGAAGAGTTTGGCGGCGAGGTCCACGTGTATGCGCCCGCCTATCGCGATGACGAAATCGAGCCGCTACTCGACATCGCCGACCACATCACCTTCAACTCGTTCTCCCAATGGCGTCGGTTCAAGGATCGCGTGGCCGCACACCCGCGTCGGGTGAAGTGCGGCCTGCGGATTAATCCTGAACACTCGGAGGTGGAAGTTGCGCTGTACGACCCGTGCGCGCCGTATTCACGGCTCGGCATGACCGCGGAACAGTTTCGCGGCGAATCGCTCGACGGCATCACGGGACTTCATTTTCACACCTTGTGCGAACTGAACAGCGACGCACTTGAGCGCACGCTCGCTGCCGTCGAAAAGAAGTTCGGCAAGTACATCGCCGCGATGGATTGGGTAAACTTCGGGGGCGGGCATCACATCACGCGGCCCGATTACGACAAGGACAGGCTCGTCCGGCTCGTTTCGTCGTTCCGCGATCGCTACGACGTGAAGGTCTACCTCGAACCCGGTGAGGCCATCGCGCTGAACACCGGCGTCCTGGTCGCGTCCGTCCTCGACGTCTTTCACAACGGCGTCGATATCGCCATCCTCGACACATCCGCCACGGCACACATGCCCGACGTACTTGAAATGCCGTACCGCCCGCAGATCGTCGGCGCGGGCATGCCCGGCGAAAAGCCGCATACGTATCGGCTCGGCGGCCTCACCTGCCTTGCGGGCGACGTCATCGGCGACTACTCGTTTCCCGAGCCGCTAAAGGTGGGCGACCGGCTTGTCTTTCTCGACATGGCGCACTACAGCATGGTCAAGAACACGACCTTCAACGGCGTGCCGCTGCCAAGCATCGGCATCTACAACCCCGACACACGAGAAACACGCATCATCAGGCGCTTTGGCTACGAAGACTACAAGGGGCGCTTGTCGTAGGCGGCTTTCCGCGCGCAAACGTGTAGAATAGGCACGGAGTCATCGCGCGTCTGATCTGGACGCTTACCAAACAGGATATCCCCAGGCATGAATAGCGCCATCTCGCGTCGCCCTCGCATCCTCATCGCAGTGCTCCTTCTTGCTGCTGTCAGCGTTGTCTCGCGCGCGGAACTGAACGTGCCTCCCCTCTGGCAACTCGATCTGCAAACGTATACGGAAAGCGGGCCGACCGTGGCGGACATTACCGGCGATGGCGTCGCGGAGGTAGTCATTGCGAGCCGCGACGAACTGATTGCCGTCGAAAGCAGCGGCAAAGAGTTGTGGCGCTTTCGCACGCGCGGCCGGTACATGACCTATCCTTCCGTGCTCCAGAGGCCGGGGCAACCTACGCTCATCTTCGCGGCCGACGCCAGCGGCCAACTGTCGTGTGTTGACGGCGGCGGACACGCGGTGTGGCAGAAGGACCTGAAAGGGCCGTCGTCATGGTCCGCGCCGGTCGTGTGCGATCTCGAAGCGGATGGAGCATTCGAAGTCATTCAAACAGATGAGACCGGTGCAGTGTGGGCCTTCGACGCCGCCAGCGGAGACCTGCGTTGGCAAGCCAGCGTGAAAGGCATGCCCGTGAGTCCTGCGGTGGCGGATGTGGACGGCGACGGCAAAGCGGAAATCGCCGTGGTTACAGGCGATGGAATCCTCGCCCTGCTCGACGCCGCCGGTGCAGTGAGGTGGACCTACCCCATTGGTGGCATCTCACAGACTTGGGGAACCAGCGCCCCAGTCATGTTCCGCGTGGCAGACGCCTCGGGCCGCATCGTCGCGGCATCAAACGAAGGAGAAGTGTTCTGTCTCGATCCCGCGGGCAAGTTGCTTTGGAAGCAGCCGACCAGCGGCGCCGTCGGCGCAACGATTTCCGTTGGCGACATGGACGCTGACGGTCTCGTCGATATCTTCGTCGTGACGCAGACCGGCGTCGTGCACCGGTACGACGAATCGGGCAAGCCGTTATGGGCGATCAATACGCAAGGGCGCAGCCTCGCGGCAGGCGCGCTCATTGACCTCAACGGTGATGGGCGACTCGAATACGTGCTGTCAACGCAATCCGGGCACATGATGATATTCGGCCCAACCGGCGACGTTCTCTTCGACAAACAATTCGACCATCGCACAACCAACGTCACCCCCGCTTTCGGCGATGTCGTGCCGACCACTCCGGGACTGGAGATGGTCCTCACCGGCGGCGAAGCGGGACTCGTCTACTGTTTCGGAACGTCAGCTCCCAACGACGCGCGCGCCGCATGGACGGCCTATCGCGGCGACGAGCACAAGAGCGGGGCCTGGATGGGGGCCGCGCAGAAATCCGCAGCGGCCACCGCCACCCAAAACGCCGAGCCTTCGCCCGCAACACCCCAGTCACCCGATCGGATGGCGCCCGTAAACCTTGCGGCGGACCAGCTCTTCGCGGGCGACTCCGTGTGCTTCACGATCGCGAATCCTGGCAATGCTCCCGTCGTGGCCACGGCGATGTGCAAAGGGCCTGACGGTCTCCTGCAAGGCGCAATCACGCGTGTGTTCGGCGATCGCGGAGAACTGCGGTTGCCGCTGCACGCCGCCTCGGAGGGAGACTATCGCGTCACATGGTCGCTGATGGACGAAGCAGGCAAACAGCTTTCGGGCGGGTCGAACGGCGTAGCGATCACCCCCCTGGCAAATGAACGTCGCTTGTTCGAGCGAGCCTTAACATCGCTCGACGAGACGGCCGCCAAGGTGGAGGCATCACTTCCTCTTGTGGCAGTGAGTCTGCGCCGCGAACGCGCTCTGCTCCAACTCGATTTCGCCGATGCCGCACCGGATTATGCGCGACTCGTCTTGAGGGCGAAGCGCGCGCTTCGCATCTGCGAGTTGGCGAACGGCGCATCATCGCTGGGCCCAACAACCAGCCTGCTGCCCTTCGAGGGGACGCTGTGGGAAAGCCGCGACGTGAACAAGCAGCTTCCCGAAACCGCCACGGCATCGTTGCACATCGCGCGACGCGTGGCCCTGGGAGAGCACGAGCCAGTATCGGTGGGCTTCTTCAATCCACTCGCACGCGACGTGCAAGCGCGCGTCGTCGTGGACGTGCCCAACGGCGGCCCGGCGATTTCGCTTCATCGCTCCGTGCCAACACCCACGTCAATGGGCGAGACATCGTGGGATGCGCTGCCCGAGTTGGATGAGTCGTCGACCCTCGCGATACCTTCGCTCGAAAGCGGCGAACTGTGGCTGGATATCGACACCCGCGACATGCAACCCGGAGAACACACGTTCACGGTGCGCGTTCTCGCCATGAACGGCGCCGGTGTCGATGTGCCGCGCAGTCCGCAGGCCATGCCGCCGCCGGAAACGAAGATCGAGATTGCGCTCACCGTGTTGCCCTTCGAGCTTGCGCCTTCCGGCGTGGTCCGGCTGTGCGCATGGGCGCGCCTAGATCCTGGATGCGTTCAGGACATGCTGGCGCACGGCAACAACGTGTTTGTCGCGCCGCACGCGACGCCGCAATTCGACGGCCAGGGAAAACTGACCGGCATCGACTATACCGCGCTGGACGCTTTCCTCGAACCGCTCCTCGGGCACGACGTGGTGGTGCTGCTGAGCGGCGTCCCAGCCCTGCGCGGGGAGGTTGGAAGCCCCGAATACATGACGCAACTAAAGACGTATCTAGACGGATTGACGCCGCATCTCGCGGAAAAGGGATTTGGCGTCGAGTCTTTTGCCATGTATCCAGTCGATGAGCCGGCGATATACGGATGGAACTCGACAAACACCTACATTGCTTTCGGGAAAGCCGTGAAGACGCTGCGGCCCGAAGTGATGGTGTACATGGATGGAGGCGGCGAGTTGCCCTTGTTCGAGGCGATGGCCCCCTACACCGATATCTGGTGCCCCGGGATCACCATGCTCGCCGAAGATTCGCCCGCCATGCAGCTTGTGCGCAAGGACGCGAAGCACCTGTGGTCCTACGACTGCGCCTATGCCTACAGCCGTCCGACCGGCCCGAACATCAAGAACGTGAATATCGTGGGGCAGTTCAGGACCGCCGCGCTATTTGCGTTTCGACACAACGCGACGGGCATCGGCTACTGGTGTTACAACATCGGCGAGGACCCCTGGGGCCGCGTGCAGATGGAGTATCCGCTGGTGTATCCGGGCAAGTCGAAACCCGTCACGAGCCGCC
>JBAZRU010000052.1:0-16926 GCA_041662805.1 Candidatus Hydrogenedentales bacterium
GAGTTCGCGATCGATATCTCCAAGCTACCGCAAGACAGCGAGCCTCTGACTCTGTTCAACGGGCAGGGTGATCGCGTTGCCGAACTGGCCGTCGACGACAAGGGCACGGCTGCTGGCCGGTTCCGCGCCGACACGTTTTCCGCAATGGAGCCATGGCGGCTTCACTTGCCCAAGTTCGCGGGTGTCCTCCAAATCGATGGCGTGACCCGGTGGTCGGAGGATGACAAATTTCAAGACCAAGCGCTGTGGTCGCCGAATGCCGATTCCTGGTTCGGGTTGGCCGCGGTCCGATGGCTGCTCACTCCCTACAAACAGACCGTCTACGCCGGTTCCCGCAACGAAGGGACCACCATCTTCAGTCTTCACAACAACGATTCCAAACAAACCTCGATATCTCTGGACGTAGCGTTTCCCGACGAGAAGGCGTGGCCTGCCGAACTCGCCTCGCACGAGGTAACGCTCGCACCAAACCAGTCGGTCGACGTCGCGTTGCGCTATCAAGTCCCCACTGATGGCGACACGTGGGTCTGCCAGGTTCGCGCAATCCCCGATGAATCCCCCGAACTCGCCACCTACTCGACCTTCGAACTTAGTCGCGGTGCTGCTCCCGCATCGAAACCCCTCGAAATGCCTATCGTTCTAAAACCGTTCCAGCACGAAAACGAACTGTTCGGCTACGCTCCGGAGTATCCGCTCGACAACCAAGTCTACTTCGACATGCTGAACCGCCCCGTCGTGAGTTCCGATACGGGCGTGAAAGTCTGGCGCGACGGGACCTGGAACAACGAGCCGTTCATCAAGCAGAAAGGTGCGCAACAGCCGGACCCGAGCACGAAGGTCGCATTCGACCGCGACAACGGCATCTACATCATCGGAAACGGTAAGGACGCCGCCGTTCTGTTGTATTCGCCGGATGCAGGCAAGACATTCGCCTCCTATCCCATTCCCGGATCGGCCACGTGCGACATCGAACAATTCTCCGGACACAACCTTCCAGACGGGCCTCCCCCATTCGTGCAGTTTTCGTTGACGCAAAAGGACCCGAAACTGATCTGGCGTCGCCTGAACAACCTCGACCTGTATCTTCCGAAGAAAGAAGCCGGCGGAACGCTCTCCCTCCCCGCGCCCATCCGGCTATCGGCAAAATGCATAGGCTACTCGGGCCACTCCGGCATGCCTTCCTCCATCGTCTCGCGCGACGCGAACGTGCACGTCGTCTGGGCTGAAGCCACGGAACCTGAAGAGAACGCGCCGGGCGTCCCGACCTACGCGGCCACCTACGACCGCGCGACAGGCGTTCTCGGCTCCCCCGCGCTGATCGGTTACGGCCCGCCCGCGAACGATGTCCACAACACGCCCTGCATCACGATGGATAGTCAGGGCTACCTGCACGTGCTTATTGGGACGCATGGCGCGACCTTCAAATACTCGCGCTCGCTGAAACCCAACAGCACTAGTGATGGGTGGACCCCGGCCGAAGACCTCGGAGAAGGTTTGCGCCAAACCTACGTAGGCATGGTCTGCGATCTTGAAGACACGCTGCATGTGGTCTTTCGGCTATGGCAAAAAGATACCGGGCACTTCCCCGCGGGAACCTACGCCTGCCTCGCGACCATGAGCAAACGCCCCGGAGAAGCCTGGTCCCCGCCACGTCTCCTCGTCGTGCCCCCGTTTTCCGAATACAGCGTCTACTACCATCGCCTGACCATCGACCGCAACGGGCGCCTTTTCTTATCGTATGATTACTGGTCCACGCTGTGGTTCTACAGAAACGATCACATGGGGAGCCGGCGTGCCCTGATGATGTCCCCCGATCGGGGATCAACGTGGAAACTGGTGGATTCTTCGGATTTCGCGCAATGACATGGTAGGGACGTTTTGCCAAAACGCCCGAGTTATGGTAGGGACGTTTTACCAAAACGTCCGAGGGTGACAGTAGCCTACGCGCACTAACCAGGCGCTTTCGGCGAAAGCGCCCTACCTCAATCCAACCGCCCCCAAACGGCCCTACCGCGCATGTTCCCGCAACCACTCGAGAAACGCCCGTTCCTCCGCATCGAACTGATCGAACAAGCGCCCCTCTGCCGTCCGCAGATCGAACGACCGCCTCGGCCGCCCGTCTGAAACGCCCCCGCGAACCGACCCGTTGTGAAAACACCAACCCGCCGCACCCGACGACCGCGCCTGCTCCAGGTCCGTGCGAAAATCCGCCGCGCTCGGCTGCCAATCGTCATACCCCCGGCGGAACGGCTCCTGATACAAAACCGGCACGCGACGGCCGCCCTCCATCAATGAGAAATAATGCCGCGTCTGTTCCGCCGTCTCCGATGGGCTACCGGCATATCGCCCGCGATGCGGCGCAAGAAAGTCCACGCGCCCCACCTTCAAATACTCGGCGGCTTCCTCATCCCCGATATCGCCCCCCTGCGACGCCGTACACAAACGCTCCGGGTCGATCCCCTTCACCAACGCGATCAAACGCCCCACGTCCTCCATCGGCACGTGCCGTGCATCGCCCACGTTGCGCTCGTTCCCAACGTCGAAATACATATTGCGATACGGCTTCAGTTCCCGCGCCAGCGTCTCCATCACCGCGGCAAGCTCCGCCTGCGTGCTCGGAAAATCCGGATCCTCCCCCCGCGTAACCGTCACATCCACGGCCATGCCCCTCCGCCCCGCCAACTCGCACAACCGCCGCAGCCGCGCCAAGTACGGCGCGCGCTCCGACCCATCCGGCGCGACAGCGCTGACATTGTTCTCGAACGCATTCCACGTCGCCCACACCCGCACCCAATTGAACCCGCACTGCTTCATCTCGTCGAGGTCGCCCGCAACAACCGCCTCGTCCTCGATCGCCAGCGCCCCGTAATAACTGATCCCAAGCATAAACACGGGCCGCCCATCAAGCGTGAACCGATCCGATTCAACACCCAGCACAGGGCCCTGCGCCAAGGCGAGGCAGGCAAGGATTGTGGAAAGCATCAGGGTTGCTTATCTCCCTTGATCGGGTTTCGAGCCGCTTACGCCTTCAGCGTAAGCCGCGTCAGCAACTCGACGTGCTCTGTGTGGGGGAACAAATCGAAGGCGCGCATGTCCTTGATGGCGTATTTGGTGAGGAACGCGGGCAGTTCCTCCGCGAAGACCGTGGGCTTGCAGGAGACGTAGATGATTTCCTTCGGTTCCAAAAGGAGCAGTTTCTTCAACGCCTTGGGATGCAGTCCCGCGCGCGGCGGGTCAAGCACGACCACGTTGTTGGTCTGCAACTGGCCCTGTCTCGACAAGGTTTCGCGGAGGTAGTCTTCCACCTTCTGCGTGAGGAAGATCACGTCGTCGACTTCGTTGGCTTCGCGATTGAACACGCCGTCCACGGACGCCGACTCCACGCTTTCGACGGATACCACGCGGTCGACGCAATCGGCGCAGCTAAACGCGATGCCGCCGGAGCCACCGTAGAGGTCGTAGAGCACGCTTGGGCGCGTCTCGCGCACCCATGCACGGATCTGGCCGTAGAGCAGTTCCGTGGCGAGGCTGTTCGTTTGGAAGAAACTGAACGGCGACAACCGGAACTTCAATTTGCGCTCGAACCGCGAATCGGGGATGTGCAGCACTTCCTCGATGGCAGGCTTTCCGTGGAGCAACTCCAACTGGTCCGCCGCCGTGATCTCCGCATCGCCGCGATACACCGCCCACTGAATGCTCTCGCATGGAAACACGGATTGCACAACGTCCACGAACGACTGCTTGTCGAGTTCGCCTTTGTTGGTCACCAGCACGACCATCCGCTCGCCGGTGCGCTTGCCCTCGCGCACCAGCAACGCGCGAAGAAATCCGTCCTTCGACTTCGAACTGAACGCGGTCAGCTTCCGTTCCTTTGCCCACGCGCGCACCGCCGCAATCAGCGTGTCGGTGCCCTCCGGCGCGATCCGGCACTCGGTCATGTCGAGCGTCCAGAACCATTTTCCATGCCGTTTGAATCCAAGCACCAATTCGCGCTCGAACCCCTTCGGCGGCGGCTCCGGATAGTGCATCCGCCCGAAATTCGGGTCCACCTTGTTCCGGTAGTGCCAGATGTTCGGCGATGCCGCGACCGGGATTGGCGTCTCCCAATGTGCGCGAAACAAAGCGCCGAGCGCCTCGCTCTTCGCAAGGACCTGCTGCTCATACGGCACGTTCTGCGACTGACACCCGCCGCAATCGCCGAAGTGCGCGCACACGTCCGCGGGCGTTTCCACCGGCGCACTCTCTGGTTCTGGCTCAATGATGCTCATGGACCCCATTACAGCGTGACGGTCGAACCGTCGTTAGGACGTCTTCATGCTACTCACACCGAAAATGATGAAACCGCGCAACTTCCAGGATTGCGAATTGCTTGAGTGCTGCATCACATCGACGCCCCCCACTCCCGGCTGCTGTCCCACCGGCGCGATTATACCTTTCAGTACGGCCTAGCTAAAGACCAGGGTTTTGGGGTTTAGGTTCTGGGCGCTGGGACTGTGAATTGAGGTCTGAGCGTTCAGGTTTGCGGCTTTGGGTTTGGAACTCGGAATGCCGATCAGCGCTCCCTGAATTGCGTGGCTCAATCCTTCTCCATGCCGTCTTGACCAGGAAATCCGTCAATTCTCACTTCCTTCACTTCCTTCACTTCCTTCTTTGTGACCTAATGCGTTCTCGCGCGGCCAAGTCCCCAATTCCCATCCATTCTTCTTCTGCGCTATCCGTGGTGAGTATCTCCCGGATCGGTGCGTACCATATAATGAATGCACTTCGGGGCTGCACTGAGGGGTTGTCAGTTTTGACCAACTGTGATTGTCCACTTGAAGGCAGAATGGGACCCCTTGGTCGTATGTTTGCCAATCCGTAAACAAACTTGCGCAAATCGTTCATATTGTATAGAATATTCACCAGCTGATCCTAAGGCTTGTTGACCCCGGCGAGAGACAAAGCACTGGCCGGGTGGTAGTTTGGACTGAGTACAAAAGCTCGTGGTGCAGTAACCACGTGCACAGCTCCAGCAGTAAACCCTGGACGCAGGGGAGGACGTTGTGGGCGAACCTGCCCGGACCCAGCAGCTGAACGCCTTGTCGGTCGAAGCCCCTCTCAATGAACTATTGGTGGGGCAAAGCTCCGCTATGGTCAAGGTCCGCGAGATGATACGCCGATTGGCAACGGCGGACATCAGCGTGTTGATCACCGGCGAAAGCGGCACTGGAAAAGACATCGCGGCCCGCCTGCTCCACAAGCAATCCAATCGCAGCGGAAAACCCTTCATCAAGGTCAACTGCCCGGCGATCCCCGAGAGCATCCTCGAGAGCGAGTTGTTTGGCTACGAACGCGGTGCGTTCACCGGGGCGCGAAACTCGAAGCCGGGCCGGTTTGAATTAGCGAATCACGGCACGATCTTCTTGGACGAAATCGCGGAGACTTCGCCTGCCATCCAGGGCAAACTACTTCAAGTGCTTGACGGCGAGCCCTTTATGAGGATTGGAGGCGTAACGCCCATTCTGGCAGATGTTCGCGTGATCGCCGCTACGAACATGAATCTTGAGGAAGCGGTCCGGGAAGACCGGATGCGCAAAGACATCTTCTTCCGCCTGAGTGAAGTCATCGTGCAAATGCCCTCGCTCCGGGAGCGTCCGGAAGACATTCCCATGCTTGCGGAACATTTCAATTTCAATTATTGTGAGCGCCTGGGAAAGCCCTACGAGCCCTTGCCGGAAGACTATGCAAAGCGGATGCTTCGGCATACATGGCCGGGAAATGTCCGGGAGTTGAGCGGCTGCGTCAAGAAGTATGTGGCGACGGGCGACCCGGAAAAGCTCCTGGGCGACACGGTGGAATTGACTGCGGAACTGACGCCTTCGCCGCAACGTGAGTATGCCGCGGCCCAGGCCGCGCTGCCGCAACCACCGGTAAGCGCGCCTCAGCCGCGAAAGTTTCCTTCGCTGAAAGACGTGGCCCAACAAGCGATGGAAGATGCAGAGAGGGCTTTGATAGAGGATGTCCTGAAATACACATTGTGGAATCGGCGGCGTGCCGCTAAACTTCTGGGTATCAGCTACAGTTCGCTGTTGCGGCGGATTGATGCGTACAACCTTGGCAAGAGCGGAAAGCATGAAGAGTAACGATAGTTCAGCGCGTTGGACAGGCGGCCCCGTGCGGAGGACCGTCGCTGTGTGCATCTTGGCGGCCGTATTCGCGGCCCCGGTGAGCTTCGCCGGCGAAAAGGCGAAGCTCCCGGTGCAAAAGATCAACGAAAAAGACTCGCCCATCAAGGAGAAGGCTACGCTTTCGTCCGAACAACTCAACCTGAAATGGGTTGAAGCGGATCCAGCGGACAAACCGGCCGGAACTGCCTTAGCGGCAGCCCCTGAAGCAACTCCGGTAGCGCAGCCGGCGAATGCCGCTCCTGTCGCGACCGCCGCGCCTGCGGAAGCATCGCCCGAGGCGGCAGCGGCGCCAGAGGGCGAGATCGAGCTGGGCAACTACACCATCGGCCCCGGCGACCTGCTTTCGTTTCAATCCTTCGACGATCCCACGATCACCCGCGACCAAGTGCTGGTGCTGTACGACGGCACGGTTTCGCTGCCGTTGATCCCGAACGTGAGCGTTACGGGAATGACGCGCGAACAAGCCGAAGCGGCGATCCAGTCGGCCTACGAGAAGGTCTTCAAAGCGCCGCAGGTTGCACTCAACGTGCGCACCACCACGAGCAAGTATTTCTATGTCATCGGCGACGTGAACCGCGCGGCCAAATATCCGTACGAAGGTAAAGTGAATGTGATCGAAGCTATCAACCTTGCCGGAGGCCTTCGCATCACGCAACGTTCCGGCGGAGAAGCCTACGCCGCTACCCAAGGCACTTTATCGAAGGCGTTCATCATTCGCACGGGCGCGAACGGCAGGCAGATCATCGAATTGGATTTGAGCGGCCTCACGCGCAAAGGCCCGCATCCCAGCGAGACCCCGGTGTACCCTGGAGATATCGTCTATCTGCCGGAAGGCGTCAACTTGGTCTATGTCCTGGGCGAAGTTCGCACGCCGAGCGTGTTCCAGTTGAACGAGGGCCAGACGCTGACGCAGGTGCTGACGATTGCGGGCGGGCCGCTGGAAACGTCCGCGCGGCTTTCACACGTCATTCTCATGCGGCCCATCGATGCGACGAACTACGAAGTCATGCTTATCGATTGGAAGAAGATCATGAAGACGGGACGCGATATTCCGCTGATACCGGGAGATATGGTGTATGTCCCGCGCAAAGGCCTTGTGCGCTTGCAGGAATTCGTATCCCGATTCACGGGGTCGATTTCGCCGCTGATGTCTCTGTACACGCAGGCATACGACGCGTACTACACGCGCGATCGCTACGATGTTCTCTTCAATAATGAGACGGACAACAACCAACTGATTACGACACTTCAGGGAATTCGGAACTTCGGCAGCTTATTGGGAAGTATTCCCCAATTGCCGTGACGCCCTAGGAAAACGCATGACGACAGAGTACTTGACCGATGCAACGGGATACTCCTCCCAGGCGCGGATGCAGGGAGCGGGGATTCGCCGTATCAATGTGAAACGCATGCTGAGGATGCGAGGCCCGCTCATGCTGGCGGTCGCCATAGCCCTAACCTTACCCTTGAGCTTGCTGGTATGGTTTTTCGTGCCGCGCGAGTACCAGGCGACCTCCGCCATCCGTTTCTACAATAGCCGGCCAACGGTCCTCACCAACGCCCAAGGTACCACGGTATCGACAGACTACGTAACGTACGTCGAGACTCAAAAAGAAATCATCGAGTCGAACGCGATTCTGAAGCGGGTCGTCGATCAGCAGCAAATACGGGAACTGCCCATCATTGCGAGTCAGCGCGATCCGCAACAGTTTTTGCGGAGCCGCGTGAAAGCGCAGTTGATGCCAAATACGGAATTGGTCGTCGTTTCGTTTTCGTCGAGCGACCGAAATGCGGCCCTGCTGATCGTGCGGACCGTCGTCGAAGAGTATCTCAAGCACGCCACGGCGGCCGAGAAAGGCACGAACGATCAAATCACGCGGCAGTTGATTGAAGAGCGCGATTCGGTAGAAACCAAAGTCGCAGCATTGCGAAAGTCCGTCACCGAGCGCAGAGAAGCCATCGGCGGATTGGTCACGAACAGCTCCGAAGGCGTCGATGCCGAGATGCGCTCCATTTTCGACAATCTGTCGAAGGCCCAAGCCGATGTCACCACGGCCGAGAAGCTCGTCGAGCAGCTTGAGTCGCAAGTCGCCCAGATTGAGCAAGTCGTCGCCCGATGCAAAGCCACTCCGGCGGAACCGGTTTACGAATTCGGGATCGAAGAGTCCCTGGTCTCCGACACCGCCGTGCAGGTGATGACGCAGCAGTTGGCATCGACCGACGCGCGCATTGCCGAACTGAAAGAAAAGTACCTCGAGGGGAGCCCCCATCTCGCGAAGCAGATAGAGACCCGCAATTCCGTGGAGCGGGACCTGTCGCGCGTCCAGGGAGAGGCCCGTGCGCGGATCGCCCAGTCGCGTGCGGAGATGCTTAAACAAGATCTCGACCGCGCCCGAAAGGGCATCGATGACGCGCATGCGCGCGAAACCAACTTCACGGCCTATCTCGACACGCACACGCAAAAATCGCTGGAAGTCATGCGCGAAATGGCCGGCGTCAAAGAAGAAGAACAGGCCCTCGAAGACGCCCGCGCCGACCTTCGCGACGTGCAAGAGAAGATCCGGTTCTTGAATATCGAGAGCAGGGCCCCGTCGACGATCAACGTCTCCGACACGGCGCAAGCGCCCGAGTTCCCCGACTACAACCGCCGCTTGAAGATGCTCGCGCTTGTGGTGATGGCCTCATGCGCGGCAGGCGCCGGAGTTGGCCTGTGGCGTGAGCTTACGGATCAGCAGATTCGCACGGCGCAAGACGTGAAGTACATTTCGGATCTCCCGCTGATTGCGACGATCCCCCACGCGGAATCGGACAAGCTGCCCTCCAAGGTGCGGCCTGAATCCGTCATGCTCCGCCATCCGGAATCCATTTCCGCAAATGAGTATCGCCGCGTCCTGACGCGCATCATTTACCCGCCCGAGGGCTCCGCGGAATTGAACACCGTGCTCGTGACGAGCCCGATGCGCGGCGACGGCAAGACGTCGCTCGCATGCAACCTCGCCACGGCATTGGCCCAGGCCAATCGCCGGGTACTGCTGATGGACATCTGTTCGCGACGCCCGTCGGTCGAGCAGGCCATGGGCTTGTCGAGCGGGCCCGGACTCTCCGAAATGCTGTCGGGCGAGATGGAAGCCGGCCAAGTCATCCGCAATGCGGGGCACCCGAACCTGTCGGTCCTCGGGCCAGGCTTGGGCGATGCGGGCGTGATCGGACAGCTCGCCTCGCGCGATATCGTCCATTTCCTGGAACAGGCCGAGCAGATGTTCGAACACGTTATTATCGACTCGCCGCCGGTCCTCCTGATGGCGGACGCGAAACTGTTGGCGCCGGTGGTGGATGGGGTGATTGTCGTGGTCGGGGTCGGAGTGACAACCTTGGGCATGGCCCAACGCTGCCTGAGCGACCTGCAACAGCTCGGCACGAACATTGTCGGCGTGGTCCTGAATGGCTTGCGGTATGAGCCGGGCGGATACATGCGCGCGAATCTCGACAATTATTACAACTACGGCGCAAAGAGCCGCCGTCAAGGGCAGCCGGAGTATGTCGAGGCCGTCGAGCCGCGAGAACCGGCCGCGCCACGCTATCAAGAAGTCATCATCGAAGACGATGACGACGCGTCGGTGTTGATCATGGACGAGCCGAGCGCAATTCGCCCCAAACGGCGAATCTATTGACCCGGGGCCTCCTGCCGCGTTCCGCGCCACTGAAGGATGGTTCCCATCGAATCGGATGAACCCATTCCGCCAGAGTGTTCGAGGATATCCCGCGATATGCCCGGGCGTGGACAGGCGCTCAGGGGCTGGCGTGCGCGCAAGCGAGCTTCCGAAACTATCGGTAGGTGAAGGTGGATACGGTCGAACTGTTCGATATGCGTTTCAGTCGCGTTACCTTTCCCGAATTGTGCGAACAGTTGGATCGGCGCATTCTGTCGCGCAACCCCGGTTACATCTGCACGCCCAATGTCGATCACATCTGCCAGTTTCACCGGAAGGCCGCCTATCGCGAAGATTATCGCGAGGCCTACAAACGAGCTTGGATGGTCGTTGCGGACGGAGTCCCCGTCCTTTGGGCGTCTCGCCTGTTCGGCAAACGCTTGCCCGCGAAGCTGAGCGGCTCGGATCTCGTACTATCGCTGTCGGGTCATGCCGCGAGCAAAGGCCATTCGGTTTACTTTCTAGGAGCCGCCGAAGGCGTCGCCGCCGCGGCCGCGGAGAGACTTCGAGAGCGGTACCCCGGCTTGCATGTTTCGGGCGCATATTCGCCGGTATACGGCTTCTACGCCGACGAAGCGGAAAGCTCCAGGGTCGCGGCTCGCGTACGGGAAGCGGGTCCCGATTTGTGTTTCCTGGCCTTGGGCGGGCCGCACCAGGAAATCTGGATGTCGAAGTACGCCGCGGCCTGCAACGCGCCCGTGATGATTGGAATTGGAGGGTCCTTCGATCTCGTTACAGGGCGCGTGAAACGCGCTCCTGTGTGGATGCAGCGGTGCGGGCTAGAGTGGGTCTGGCGCCTGTGCCAGGAGCCGAAACGCTTGTGGCGCCGCTACTTGGTCGATGATCTGTTCATTTTCGTGTTATTGTTTCGAGAGTTGGGTCGTCTACTGGGGCGGGTGTTTCGTCCCTGACGCAGCGCAAGCCGCTTGCCAAACGCGGCATGAAAGCAAGGTGCTCAGGATAGTATGACGCGAAAGTTCTGGATAGTGCTAGGCGTCCTTGGTCTGCTGGTGGTCATCGGCGGCGCGGTGGGCGCAATTGGCGTGTACGTGTACATCCAGCAGCGCAATGCGACTTGGCTGGGCGACGCGGAAGCGGCCTATGCGAAGGGCGACTGGTTCAACGCCAGAGTCAACTTCGAGCGATACATCCCCCAGGACCCCAAAAACGAATCATTGCTTTTGAAATATGCAACCGCCTGCGAGAGCATCGTCAAGAATCGACAAGGTGCCCTTCAGGGCGCGGCGACGGCCTATCAGCAAATACTCACATACAATCCCGGCAACACGGATGTCCGCTCGAAGCTAATCGATTTGTACGTGCGCATGAACGAATGGGGAACGCTGGAGTACTACACGGCAGAGTGGCTCCGCGACGCGCCGGACGACCCAACCCTTTCCTACTATCGCGCACTCGCCCTAGACAGGTCCGGACGGCGCGACGAGGCAATCGGAGCCTACCGCAAGTTGGTCGAAGCGAACACGGAACACTCCGATGTCTTCGGCAATCTGGCCCGCCTTCTTCGCGACCAAGGCATGGAGAAAGAAGCGCAGGAACTGCTGGAGAAGGCGGTGGCGAGCCGCCCCAAAGACGCGCGTGTGCGTCTTGAGTCCGCGCGCTTTCTTGCGCGCACAAGCGACTGGACTCGCGTGGAGGCCCTTCTTGCGGAGGCGCTATCGCTGGCGCCCGACGATCCTGAGGTACTCGTTGCCCACGCGCAAGCCCTGTCGCTGCGAGGCGATTACGAAGGAGCCATCGAATTTGGGAAGAAGGCCGTGGCGGCGAAGGCGCCGGATGCCAACGCCTACTTGGCGATTTCCGGCGCGTACAGCAGTCTCGGGAAAATCGACGAGGCGACCGCGGTGCTGTCCGCGGTCGACCCGATCGTCCAAGCAGACAATCCGGCGATCCCGATCACACTGACAGACTTGCAGCTTGGCGCAAATCGATTCGACGATGCACACAAGACCGCTGCGTTCTACAAGGACGTCAATCCCAATCAAATGCCGATTGCGGAGTATTTCGCGGCCAAAGAGCAGTTGGTGAAGGGCGAGCCCGCCGCCGCGGTGGAACGCCTTGCGAGCGTCGTGCAACTTCGGCCGGGATTTATGCCGGCGCAATATGCGTTGGCGCTCGCCTACATGGAAACGGGAGAACACGAGCTCGCGCGAAGTACGCTCGAGGCCTACCTGGCGAGAAACCCCGCGGATATCCGCGCGCAACAACTCCTTTCGCAGCGATACGGCAAGCCCCTCTCGCTGGAGGATCTTGCGAAGCGCGCCGAAGATGCCTTGAACGACGAGCAGTCGGACGCGGTCCGGCTTGCGTCGGCCGCGAGCGGCCTGTTCGACAGTGCTTTGCGCGCAGGCCGACAAGGCGAGTTCGGCGAACTTGCGCGCAAGCTGTTGTCAAAGGCGATAGATCGCGATCCAAAGAGCATCGACGCGTGCCGCGTGCTTGTGAATGTGTGCCTTGGGTTGGGAGACCCGGCAGGGGCGCAGGCCGCCCTGGACAAAGCGGCGAGCGCGGGGATTGAAGCCAATGCACTGACCCTGTCACGCGCATCGATCGCGCTGACAAGCAATGACGAGGCTGCGGCACGGGCTGCATTTGCACAAGCCAGCGCCCAACAGGATTTCGGACGGGAAAGCTACTTGGCATGGGCTGCGCTCTTTGCCGGCAAAGGCAAGGACCAGGCCGCTCAGGATATCCTCGAGCAGGGCGTGGCCAAGCTCGAGTCGTCTAGCGACAAGCAGATGCTTGAAGTGGAACGCGCGGCGCTGAAGGTTCGTTCCGGCGATACGGCGGGCGCGCTGGACGCGACAAACCGGTTGGCGGGACAAATCGACGCGGGCACAGCGCCTCGCGCCCAGCTCAATGCGGTGCGATTGCAGGCCGCGGCCCGCTTACTCGACCTCGGCGAAGCCGCCGGAATCGAGCAGGCAAAACAAGTCATAGACGCTGTTCGCGCCGAGGAGCCGGATAACCTAGGCCTCCTCACACTGGACGCGACGATGCTCTTGCAGAGTCAATCCCCAGACTACGACACAGCGGAGTCGTTGTTCGAGCGGGCCGTGTCGGCGCCGGGTGGCAATCTTCGAGCCCAGTGGGGTCTCGCTGGGATCGCGTTGGCGCGCGCGGATTATCCGAAGGCATTGGGACACTTGGAACGCGCGTTGGTGCTCGCTC
This sequence comes from Candidatus Hydrogenedentales bacterium, assembly GCA_041662805.1. Lineage (GTDB taxonomy): Bacteria > Hydrogenedentota > Hydrogenedentia > Hydrogenedentales > SLHB01 > JAIBAQ01. Next base: position 13,067 of record JBAZRU010000052.1, read on the forward strand.
CGCTGTCGAAGGACCTTCGGGTTCAAATGGCCGACGTTCAGATGAAGTTGAGACGCCCCCGCGAAGCCGAAGCGACGCTGAACGCCTTGCTGGCGGCAGACCCGGGAAATCTAGATGCGCTGCGCTTGCTGGTCGCGAGTTATGTCGAACGCAATCAGCCCGACAAGGCAAAAGAAACACTGGCACGACTGGAGAAGAGCGCGCAAGGCGATGCGAAGGCGGAAGCAGTAGCGGCTACCCTTAGGGGACGGTTGCTGCTGGCGCAGGGCGCGGCCCCCGAAGCAGAGGCCGTCTTGCGCGCACAAGCAGCTTCAAATCCCGATGATTTCGAGGCGACGTACAACCTGGCAGTGGCGGTGTCGGCACAAGGCAAATCAGCGGAGGCCGAGCAACTCATCGAGACGTTCGCCAAGGGGCATGGAGCCAAACCCCAGCCGTGGGTAGCCCTCGCCCGACTCACGATAGAGGGCGAAAATCCGCAGCGTTTTGAGCGGGCGTCGACGGCGCTGACACGCGCATTGCTTGCAGACCCGCATAATGTAGAGGCGCTCCGGGCGATGCTGGAATTGCGCCTTCGCCAGGGGGCCTATTCGGAGGCATTGGGCTTGTGCGACCGCTATCTGTCCAAGAATCCGGACGACGCGGAGATGCTGAACACCAAGGCTGCGCTCCTGGTCCAAGCCAACGCGCGCCTGGAGGAAGCATTGGCCGCGGCGGACCGCGCGGTGAGTCTCGCGGAACGGCCCGAGTACAAGGCAACGCGAGGCCTCGTCTTGGTGGCGATGGGCGAATTCCCGCGCGCCTTGCGCGATCTCGAGACCGCGACAGTCGACACGAAACAGACCTCGGCTCAAATTGACGCGGCACTTGCGGAGGCTTACCTGGCCACGGGCGATCTGAAGCAGGCGCGACAGCGCTATGACTCGGCCGCGGAGAAAGCAAAGCAAGGCGAGTTCGTCAATCCGGCGCGGATGAATCAATTGGGCGAGGCTCTCAAAGCGCAGGAGAGCAAGGCATGAGTACGCCGGAAGCTGCCCCGGAAACGGGTGCTCAAACGGACTCGAAGCCGCGGTCTGCTGCGAAAGGGCGCACGCCGATGGGGTTAGGTGCAATCGCGCTGGCGGTGCTCATCGCGATGTACTGGCGCGCAGGCCAAGAACTCTACACGAACTGGAACTTGACCGACTCCTACTACACGCACGGCTACCTTGTGCCTTTCGTAAGTCTCTTTTTTGTCTGGCGCGACCGGGCGCGAATTGCCAGTGCCCCGGTGGTTCCCAGCGCGTTGGGTCTCGCGTGGATGGGCGCGGCCGGCATTATGCTGCTCGTCGGAGACTTCCTCGGATTCCGCGTATTCGGCCATCTCTCGATCATTCCGATGCTGACAGGGGCCTTGCTCGTCTTTCAGGGCCGCGCGCGAACGCAACGCATGTGGTTCGCGATCGCGTTTCTGCTCTTCATGATTCCCATCCCTCCATCTATGACACAGAGCATTGCGCTTCAGTTGAAGCTGATTGCGGCGGAGACGGCGGTGCGAATAGCCAACGTCCTGACGCTGCCGATGGTGCGTGAAGGATCCTATATTCATTTCGGCGACGACAGGCTTCTGGTGGGCGATGTCTGCGGGGGCCTGCGCAGCCTGATATCCCTGCTCGCGCTGGGTGCGCTGGCCGCCTACATCAGCTCCTCGAAGCGCTGGGGCCAAGTCCTCCTGTTGCTCTTGGCGGGGCCAATCGCCATTGCCGCAAACATTGTTCGCATCTTCTTCTTGTGCGTCGTCGGTTACTTCTGGGGCAGCGAGATGGCAGGCGGAAAGGTCCACGATATTTCCGGCGTGCTGATCTATGCAGTCGCGATTCTCTTGTTCGTGCTTGCGGAAGTGCCGTTGCGCCGTTGGGCAAGCGCGGAGAAGGGCGACAAGCAGGAAGAGAAGCCGGAACCCGCGGCCATTCCGCCAAAGAGACCCGCGCTCCTGTATGGAGCGGCCTTGGTGTTCGTCTGCCTCGTGACCATGGGCCACCTCAAGATCATCAATGCGCAAGCGCTCGCCAATATGGACCAGGCGGCCCCCGCTTCGATCGATATCCCCGAGCGCATCGCGGACTATCGGCAGATCGGCGTCGAACTGGGAGTCGATCAGCGAACCAAAGAGATGCTCGAATCGAGTACCATCGTGATTCGCAACTATGCCTCGCCCGCGGGCCGACCGATTCAGTTGAGCATCGTTCACGCAGGCTCGACGCGCCGCAGCCTTCACTTTCCCGAAGTGTGCCTCGTTGGCGCGGGCTGGGAAATTCTGAAGCAGGAGAATTCGCCCGTGGGCATCCTGTTCACGGCGAAAAAATTGGTGCTCGTAAAGGGCGACCAGCACGAGGCGGTATTGTATTGGTTGAAGACGGGCGAGACCGTTACGGGAAACTTTTTTTTGAACGCGTACTATTGGGCGAAGAACCAACTCACGCTCGGGTCGCCCACGTCCTCGATGATCAAGATTACGACGCCGATACTCAGCGACGGCGAAGAGGGAGCGTTTGCCACGCTCGGAGATTTCGCAATTAAGTTCGCCCCCGTCATGCGCAAGGCGATTCAGTAGGAAGGAATGCGGTATGAATGACCGACGATTAGATGAGTCACGCGGAAAAGCCATTCGGCTCGCGTCTCTCCTGTGCTGTGTGCTGGTGCTCCTGGCCATGGGATGCGGCGCGCGGCGCAGCAAACAATACGCGGACCAAGGGAAGACCTACCTCGGAATACACAATCCCGAAGAGGCCCGAAAATCGTTCGAGCGCGCGCTGGAACTAGATCCGGCGAACGCGGAGGCCAAGGTCGGGCTGGCGAAGTGCCTTGCCTTGTTGAACGAGGACGACGCGGCGCTGGCGGCGTACCGCGGAGCGATAGAAATGGCGCCGGCGCTGGGCTCGGCCTACATCGAAGCGGCCCGCTTGATGCTCAAGAAGAAAGACCCCGCGGGAGCGGAAGCGATGGCGAAGCAGTACGAAGCCGTCAATGTCGAATCGGGGGGCATCCTGCGCGCATACGTGTTGCGCGAATCGGGCAGGTACAACGAGGCGACTGCATTGCTCGAAACCTTACGAGGGCAATTCGCCAAATCCGTGGAAGTGCGCGTGAACCTGGCGACCGCATATATGGATGCAGGAAAGGCACCAGAGGCGGAGCAGGAATTGACGAGCGTCCTGAACGAGCTGGACCCCCAGTCACTGCCGGCGCGCATGCTCTTGGTCGAAGCGTACCAAAAGCAGGGCAAGCTCGATGCGATGGTTGATGAACTGAAGAAGATGTCCGCCGAGCGCCCCACCGACGACGGACTTGCCTTGTCGCTTGCGCGAAGCCTGCTCCTCGCAGGCAAGTATGAAGAGGCCAATGCGATTGCGCACCCCATACTTGAGCGCACGCCTGAATCCCCGTGGGCCAACTACGTGGTTGGAGTCTGCCTGATTCAGGAGGAACACTACCCGGAAGCGATCGAGTGCCTGCAGTCCGCCGTCGTGGGGTTGCCCGACAGCAAGCAAGTGCAAGACATGCTTGCGGTCGCGGAGAGCGGCGGCAAGATAAAGCCCGGCGAGCCGGGAACTTCCGCGTCGCCGCCGGCGGGTGCGGCTCCCTCGCCTCCGGAAGAGGGAGAAACGTGGCGCTCGCTTTGGCAGCAGGCCCGCTTGAAGCGGCTGCTGGAGAATCGACAAACCTATCTCGCGAATCCGGAGAATGGACTTCTCGAAACGTTGGCGCTCGCGGCGGTGTTCACGGACAACGGAACCGTTGCGCAGGAATTGGCAACGCGTCTTCCCGCTGAGTCGCAAGTCGCGGGCTATTTGAACGCCCTGCTGAAACGCGATGCGGAG
>JBAZRU010000053.1:0-7507 GCA_041662805.1 Candidatus Hydrogenedentales bacterium
AAATGAGGACCGTGAGCAGTCGAAGGACGATTGAAGTGAGCGAGGCCGAAACGAGTCGCACTCCAAACCTGGCTGCATTGCGGCAGGCGGTCCTGTGGCCCGCGGGTTTGATTCTGGTGGTTCGATCTGTAGGACTTGTTGGATACGTGAAGTTGTTCGTAACGGGCGATACTATCCAACGGGCCAATGACCCGTTCCTTGCGATTTCTGCTATCAACAAGGTCTTGCAGGGTGCTGGCGTGGCGTTCCACACTGCGTTTCTCGTCCTTCTTGCTGGCGCCTCCCTTTTCTGGTTGTGGAGGCTCGTCCTGCCACTCCGCGAGCGCGCATTGCTTTGCGGAGTGTTGTCGATTTGCGTGTGTGAAGCGTTCGCTGTGCTGGTCTGTTCTTTCTGGTTCTCTTCGGCGGCACTTCTTGGACTCTATATTCTTGATGTGTGCCTATGCCTCGGCGTGATACTCACTGCTACTTTAGGCATTTGCCCCAATGCAGATTCGAGCGATAATGAAGAATAGGGATGCATGCACCGCGCATGGCGCGCCGCTGGAATTCCAAGAGCCGGCTGGAAGCCAGCGCTACAATGAATTGGAAAGCTCTTGATGGTTCGAACAATAGCGATAGCCCTTCTCTTGTCGGCGACCTTCGTGCATGCGGGCGAGTATCGCACGGAGCGCGGCAAGGTCTATGCCGATCTTGGGGACAAGAAACTGCACATGACCATGTACATACCCAAGGACGAAGGCGACACGCTGCGTCCCGGGATCGTGCTGATACACGGCGGCGCGTGGATTTTCGGCACGCGGTATCAACAGCTTTGGTACTGCCGTCACTTCGCGCGCAAGGGATACGTCGTCATGACCATCGACTACCGGCTTATGCCGAAGTATCCGTTCCCGGATTGTCTGCACGACAGCAAGTCCGCGGTTCGCTGGATGCGCCTCAACGCGGAGAAGTATCGCATCGACCCAGAGCGAATCGTCACGTTCGGCGCATCCGCGGGCGGGCACCTCGCGGCATTGCTCGCGGCAACAACCCCCGAGGACGGGTTCGAGGGGGAGATTAATCCCGGCGCGTCTTCGGGAGTCCGCGCCGCCATTAGCCTCTACGGCGCGGTGGACTTGACGCTGTATCGAGACAAGCCCATGCTCGGGCCGTTCGGCTGGGCGACCAAGCGATTCATGAAGGATTTTGTGTCGCGGAAATCCGTTGGTTCGAAAGAAACGGCGCTCGAAGACGCATCGCCAATCACCTATGCCAGCCCGACAACGAAACCGATACTCTTCGTGCACGGCACGGACGACCACTTCGTGCACTACGAGCAGTCCGAACGGTTCTACAAACGCCTGACAGAACTGAACGTGCCTACGCGCCTCATCACCGTGAAAAACCGAGACCACGGCTTCGATTACGTCTGCCTGAAACAGCGCAAGAAGATCTTCGAGGAGATGCTGACGTTCTACGAGGAGCAGGGCTGCGGGGTGCAGGTCAAGGAGTAGACCCTGCTGCCTTTGCGATCTCGCTATGCGCGAAAGCCCGTTGCTTGCGGTTATCGAGGAAACCGAATAGCGCGATAGAGAATGTACCCGCTGAAGGCAAGAAGGCAGAGTCCAAGTAAGGTCGGAGGCAAGAAGAGTTCAGTCTCGATCATAGACTGCCCCATCGCGATTAACCCGATACTCAGTGCGGCAATGAGAGCTGCTTGCATATACGTGTTGGCTCGTGCGTTATTCAATATGGTCGCGGACTTTGCACGGGCCGCGACATTCTGGTCGATGAGCGCGATGATCCCCTTGACCTCTTCCTCACAGTAGTCTTTGCACGCCAGCCCCTTGTTCAAGTCGACCGCACAGTCCGGGCACAGCCCCTTGCTGCACGACTTGCACATGCCGATGGCTTCACGGTCGTGATGATAGAAACACCGCACTATGCAAGCTCCCGCTGGTTACTCGGCCTATCGTGCACATTCGAGACTGGCTAAGCGTAGCGAAGGTACCTCGCTTCGTGCAACAGAACACTGAGGGAGATGAGATGGCGACACCGGACTTCCATCTCCCCAATTCCCTTCTGTTGTCACTATTTGTCATTGAATTCGTCATTCGGTATACGATGTATACTCGTGTTGGAATTCAGCGAGCAGGCCAGTTTGTTCGACGGCTTTCTGCGACCAGAGAAGTCTTCAGGGAATTTGCACATGGAAAGCGCGAGAAGGGGCGGAGTTGTGAAAGCGGTAATAGCCATTTTGTTGTGTGCCCCGGAGATCCTGTCCTTGATGCCGAAGCGTATAGGTTTCAATTTCTTCTCGAATTCCGTCACGGCCACTGTGGTGCTGCTCTGCTTTGCCGTATCGATCGGCCTGGCCGTCTCGGCAATACGAAAGGGCAACGATGCCGCGTGGACGCTGGGCTTTTTGACGTTGGCGATTCACATCGGCGTGCTCGCGAAGTTTCTACCCACATCGCCGGCAGACATCTGATATCGTCTTTGTGAGAACGCTCTTTCGCGTGCATTCAAAAAGGGGGAACATTCATGACCGAGGCATCGCAACAAGCGCTCATCGGAATGCGGGACTGGACCACCCTGCAGTGGTACGTGATCCCGTTGATGTCGATTGTCTTCTACATCTACACGAAGGAAATGCACAAGGCGCGCTCGACGGGCAATTGGGACGCCGTGTTCGCGGGGCTGACCCTGTTCGGCATGGACTTTGTCAATGAGACGCTGAACGGCCTGATCTTCCACTTTACGCAGAGGTCGGCGCTGTGGACCGCGCCCGGCCCGACGGCCTTCCGCACAATGATGGGCTGGAACATCGAGATCATGTTCATGTTCGCGATCTCCGGCATCATCTTTTACTACACCATCGACCCCGACTACCGCGTTCGCATTCTCGGCATCTCCAACTGGTGGTTCTGGGCCATCACCTACGCCGCCTTCTGCGTCGTCGTCGAGCTGTTCCTCAACAAAGGCGGCCACCTCGTCTGGGAGTACGAGTTCTGGAACCGGTCGTGGAAAGGCGTATGGCTCATCTTCCTCTTCGGCTACTTCCACTTCTACGTCGCTATCATCTTCGTCCTAAGCCGCAAGACCATGAAAGCAAAGATTGCCACCAACGTGTTTCTCTATTCGCTTGGCGCTGCGCTGAATATCGTCTGCATGGGCGCGCTGGGGTGGTTGTATTGACCAATTCCATCGGTGCGATGCACGGTGTGTCTCGATGAACCACGTGGTAGTGTTTACAGAAGGGTGAGCTACAAACACATGATTCGAAGTCATGGACGATAAGACCCGCAAAACGAAGTCCCAAGGAAGGCGCGCTCTACCGGGGAATGTGAAAACGAAGTGCGAGCGGCAAGCGTAAGATGCGCGCGACTTGGCTATCTTAAACCGGCGCGCGCAACGATTGAATCTGGATGCCTTGGATGTGCTTGCCTTCCAAGAGGATCCGTTCAGTCGAGGGGAATGAGTATTGGAGTGTGTTTTTCGGTCCATCCCCCGGGATTTGGGGATCGACCGCGCTAGATAGCAAGAGCCCCCGGTGGGGGTAGCACCGAGGGCTTTGCTGGGACTGTGCTTTCCGTCTTCTAAGCGAGACGAGTATAGATAAGCAATGTCCGTGCCAATGTTCTCGAGAATCCCAATTCTTCGTAAGTCGTTCTTGCATAAGGATCGACCTATTGGGCGGGTATTCAACTGACAAATTGATGCCGCCAACAGTTCGACAGATCGCCGAAAAACCGCCGCCTGTTGTCGGCACAGGATTGCTAAGTCGTTTCTACACTTGCATTTTTGCCTGATTGTAAGGCACTCTTGCTTTGGTAGGCGCCGGGAGAGTCACATAATGCCAGGAAGTGAAACCACGGAACTGCGCATCTTCTGTGTTTGTGGGCAGAAGATGAGAGTCTCCGAGGATATGTTCGGACGCCCGGGCAAGTGCATTGCGTGCCGGCAGAAGATACGTATCCCTCGGATCGACGAGATGCCCCCCAATACGGTCGAGCTTCATCTGAAGGACCATCCGGAGTTCCTGCGCAAGGTCAAGAAACGTCCCGTGGACAGTCCATCATCGTTGCCGTTGGAAGAGCGGGAGATGACGCTCGAAGGGGACATTTCGGACGGTCCCGGCCAAGGCTCGATTCCAATCGGCTATCTGGAAACGCAGCGGCTTCTATTCAGTCTCGACGCCAAGGCGGACAAGATGCTCGCCGAAGGCGCCGACGGCAGCGAGGCGATCGCCGGCGCTCCCAGCGCGGCGGACCTGAAGAAGTACAAGGCCCGAATCCAGGATGCATTGAATGATCTCGAGGAAGAATTGCGGCAACGTCTGATGGAAGCGGCCATCGAACTGGCCACCGCTCAGGAGACCATCGGCGAGCTACACTTGGCCGTCCGCGTAGGCGAGATGACGTTCGCGGAGTATGTGCCTCAAGTGGATCGCCTCCGCCGCCGCCGCGACACCATGGAACTCCGTCAAACCGATTTGCGGGGATGGTTGGCAACGCGCACGGCTTCCGCCGCGGGTGGATATGTGGAGGCGAGTTTCGACCAGATTCCATCCGCCCCGGTTCGCGTGACGTTTGGACGCGAGATCGAAGACGCGACATCGCTGCTGGATTGGCACGTCGAGGGATTGCGCAGGGCCTTGGCGAAACGCGTGGAGGCCGAGCGCATTCAGATCGAGTTCAAGGCCGGCGCGGACGCGGACGCGAAGGACGGCGCCAGCCGCCGCGACGAGGTGCGCGCGGCCAAGGACCGGGCAGTCGCGGAGGTGCAGTACTATCGCGAGCGCCTCGATCAATTGGCGCGCGATTACGCGGGCGACGTGCAAGCCGTGGACGCGCAACTCGACCATGCGCGAAACCGGCTCAAGGTCGGAACGATCAACTCGACGCAATTCGCGATGATTGAAAGCGACCTCATCCGGGCGAAAACCGATCATGCCAAGGCTCGACGCCTTGTTGCGCGCGCGTTGGGAGCCAATTCGTCCGACGAGTGCCTCATCCGCGCGGCACGTTTCTCGAGCGCCTCGCCCAATCGGGCGACGGCATGCGTGTGCCGCTCGACGCGTGGATCGCATGGGGAGGCGCGGTGCTTATGGTCGCGGCGCTGTTCCTTCCTCTGGCGGCGGATCTGTCGGCATTCAACATCTTCCGCAACGTAGGCGCGCGCGACGTAGACGCGCACTGGCTGGTCTCCTTCCCTGCCGCCTTGGCTTTGCTCGCCACGTTCATCGCATTTGTGCCTCAGCAGTCCGCGCGAGGCCTCATCATGTGCGGGATCTGGGTTATTGGTTGCGTTGCATCGGCGGGGTACGTGCACGAGTCGGCCTACCTCGACAGCGCCACCGGCGAACGCCTGCGCGAAGGGGGCTGGCTCTTGTTGCAGCCCGGCCTCCTCGTCTACATCGCAGGCTTGGGCGCTATTGGCGTCTCTTCCTTGTTCTCGCTTGGCCCCTTGCGCGACGTGCGGGCGATCCTTCCCCTGGCGGGTGTACTGACGTTGGCGGCGGTAGCCATCATTGTTACCGAAATCGGCGGATTGCGCACGCCGCAGCCCGAAGTCGCCACGAACTCGACCTACGTGAACGATGCCGCGCAGCCCGCGTTCGAGACCCAGGTAAAAGTCACGAACGAAGGCAGGCGCTTCATGCTGCTTTCGAGCCACTCGACGTTGCGCAATGCCTACGACTTTCTGCTGGAGCGAAAGATCGGAAGCGACTCGTGGGAAGAGTCCGCGCCGCCCATCGCGTTTCGTACCGGAGACTCGCCCCGGCCGATGCCGAGGGCGGGCGCCCCGGAGAATATCCCCTTGCAGCCCAGCGAAAGCGCTGCCTTCACCTACATGTTGCCGCCGGGTGAGTATCGCGTGCAGTTAGGGTCCAAAGCGGCGGGCTGGCGCACCGCGTCGGCGTTTACTCTCAAGCTGCCCGCGGATGCCGTGGCCCCGACCGGAGTCGCTCCCGTGGCGCTGCCGCCGGGTCCCGAGGCGGCGCTGCCGGAAGTTCAGACTCCTGTAACGGAGACGCCGTCCATCCCCGCTGAATTGGCCGATATGCTTACAGCGGAGGTCATGCTGCGCGGCATCATGGCGCAGCCCGGCCGCGCCGCCAGCTTCTCCATTCAAGTGACGTTGCCCGACGGCCGCTCTCGGCAGCAGAGCTATTCCGTAGGCGATGAAGTGCACGATGGGTGGGCCGTTAGCGAGTTCAACCCGAAGGAGCAGACAGTGACCTTAGGTAAAGGGTCGCAGATTCTAATCCTTCGGCGGGGCGACCCATACGAGCTCAGGCCGGGAAACTGAGCCCGCTTGCCCAAGAGACTCGCTTAGGCTTCAGCCGGGGTACAGAATTCTGACCACCCTAGCTCTGGGCGGCGCTCTTCGCCAAGTCTACCGCTTGTCGGTCTTCTTCCTGTACTTGTCAATCTTCTCTTGCACACCTTCGAGCTTGGGATCCAGGCGATTCGCCCGCACCCATTCGCCCACGGCGCGATTCTTGTCCCCTTTGAGAAGATAGACATCGCCGAGGTGGTCTCGCAACACGGCGTCGTCGCTGGTCATCGTGGCAATAGCTTTCCGAATGGACTCAAGCGCGAGATCGGCCTTGCCCTGCCGGTAGTAGATCCAGCCTTGGCTGTCGAGATAGAACGCGTTTCCGGGTTGGATGGAAAGCGCCTGACTAAGGAGCTTTTCCGCCTCGTCGAGTTTCATGTCGTTCTCGGCATACATGTACCCGAGATAGTTCATGACTTCCGAATCTTCGGGGTCGAGCGCGAGCGTCGCCTTCAAATGCTTCTCCGCGTCCTTGAACTTGTCGAGGGCCTCGTACACCGTGCCGAGGTAATAGTGAAGCCACTTGTCGGGACCGTATTGCGTCAGGGCGGCCTCCAGGACTTCTCCCGCCTCCGCATCCTTCTCAAGGTTGATGTACGTCCGCGCGAGAACGATATCCACATTCTTGGACTTCACGCCCTCGTCTCGAAACGCCTTGAGGATCGTGACGATGAACTCGCCCACGTCGTCTTTCCCGTAACGGAAGAGCATCGAGCTCAGATAGTCCGAACACTCGGAATCGATCTCTCCCTCAATGCTGTCAAGCGAATCCAGCAGGGGGCGGAAAGGCTGCGATGCCGATTTGCGAGCGCACGCGCGCAGCAGCGTGCCGAGAATCGGAGCCCCTTCCGGGGGAGCCGCTTCCGACGCTTCGTCGTACTTCCCCGCGCGAATCAGCAGGTACATCAGGTCCAGGCTTAGCTGAGGCTTGGCGTTACCCTTTGCGACAACGGCCTTCAACTCATCCGCCGCCGCCTGATACTGCTTCTGCTGGCCCAGCGCCCCGGCCAGATACTGGCGGCCCTCATCGTCGTCGGGCGATTGCTTCAAGTAGAGGCGGAATTGCTCCGTCGCCGCCGCGGGGTCGCCCAGTTCCAGCAGGCACACGCCCAACAGGAGACGCGCTTGCGATAAGGCGGCGTCGAGGCCGAGGGCCTTTTCAAATGCTGCCTTGGCCGAT
>JBAZRU010000053.1:7517-16880 GCA_041662805.1 Candidatus Hydrogenedentales bacterium
CGGACTGCGGGTTCAGCTCGATGAACTTCTCCAACACGTCGATGGTCGTTATCTGGTCGTTTGCCTGTTCCCCCGCGAGGATGAGGCGCTGATAGTCTTCCGGGTCCGTGGGCTTCAGCTCGACCGCCTTCTGGAATGCCTGGGCGGCGTCTTCGTACTTGTTCTGCTCTTGATAGATGCGCCCGAGAATGATCCACAGGCTCGCGTCTTCCTTGCGCTGCTCGAGGACCCGCTTGCACATCTGCTCCGCGTTTGGATAGTCCTGAAGATCGACATAGTATTGAATCAACCGGATGTTGAGCGAGAGCGAATCCGGCGCAAGATCGGACGATTTGCGAAACTGCTCCAATGCCTTTTCGTATTGTCCGTCGCGCTGGTGAATCACTCCCAGCAAATAGTGCGTGTACGCGTCCGAACGCTTGACGCTATGACTCGCGGACTCGGACTGGGCGTCCGGTGCGGTTGCGCAGGCCGACCACAATACAAGCACGATGGCAATCATCATCCGCGTCCCTTTTCGTGGGTGCATTAAAAAAGTCCCTGATGCGTTGTCAAACCGCGTTCGGTTGGTCGAACAGGCTGCCTGTTCGATGGGCTTCGGTGAAGGGGGCAAAACTCAGCCGGTGGGCAGGGCAAGGTCCATGGCGCTCGACGGCCGCCAGATGTTCTTCCGTTGCATACCCCTTGTGCCGGGCAAAGCCGTAGTCCGGATACCGTTCATGGAGCTCTAGCAAAAGCCGGTCGCGCGTCACCTTGGCGATGATACTCGCCGCGGCGATAGATTGGGAGAGGCGATCGCCCTTGACGATACGCCGGTGAGGAATGGGGCAACCGGGCACGGCAAACCCATCGACCAGCAGGTAGTCGGGCGTGGGCTTCAGGGCCATGGCCGCAAGGGTCATGACGCGATAGTTGGCCGTCTGGATGCCCATCTTGTCGATTTCCCACGACTCCACAATCGCGCAGCCGATGTCGTGACCCTCACTCGTAAGCCGCTTGTACAGGGCTTCGCGCTCCGATTCCTTCAGGAGCTTGGAGTCGTTCAAGCCGGGGACGGGTTCCTTCAGAACGACGGCACCCGCAACGATGGGCCCGGCCAAGGGTCCACGTCCTGCTTCGTCGACGCCAGCCACGCGAAGAAAACCCGCGGCGCTAGCCTCGTGCTCGTAGCGCAACATGGCTTCCATGCGATCTTTGGACGATTTTTCGAGCAGTTCGCGCCTTTGGCACAGCGCGAGCAGGGCTCGGGCGCCGCTACGATCATCCGATTCGAGGTCGCGCAGAAAGGCCCCCGAATACGGAGGACCGGCATCCACGCGGTTTCGAAGCGCCGTAAGGCTTTGTTTCACCTGAACCATGCTCCAAAAAAGAAAATGGGGCGGACATCATCCGCCCCAAGCATACCACGTCAAATGTCGCGAATTCTTTCCTACTCGGCGGCTTCCACCGGCGCGACGGCAACAACCTTCTTGGTGGCCGACCGTTCGCGTCCGCGAACACGCGCGGCTTTACCCGAACGCTCGCGAAGGTAATAGAGTTTGGCGCGGCGCACGCGGCCTTCGCGCACAACTTCGACTTTCTCGATGCGCGGCGAATGGATCGGGAACACGCGCTCGACGCCTTCTCCAAAAGCGACGCGACGGACGGTGAACCGCCCTTCGGGGCTTTCCCCGCCTTTGCGCCCGATGACCACGCCTTCATAGACCTGGATGCGTTCCTTCTCGCCTTCAATGATGCGGAAATGCACCCGGACCGTGTCGCCGATGTTGAACTTCGGCACTTTGCTCGCCGGTTTCTTCTGGGCCTGCTTCAATTCTTCCAAGATATTCACGACTCGACCTCCCTTTCCGACTCCACGTCTTCCCGCTCGATTTCCTTCAGGAGCGCACGATCCTCGTTATCGCAGGCCTCGAGCAAATCCGGACGCCGGTGTTTCGTTATCCGCAGGGCCTCTTTCCGCCGCCATCGGCGAATCGCCGCATGGTTTCCGTCCCGCAACACCGCCGGCGCTTCCATCCCGCGGAAGACCGGCGGCCGCGTGTACTGCGGCGAGCCCAAAATCCCATCGTAAAACGAGTCCGTCGCAACGGACTCCCAATCGCCGACCACGCCGGGGATCATGCGGCTCACGGCCTCGATGACCACCAACGCGGGCAACTCGCCGCCGCTAAGTACGTAATCTCCAATCGAGATCTCGTCCGTGCACAGCGCCTGGCTCACCCGCTCGTCCACGCCCTCATACCGGGCACAGACCAGCACCAAATCGGGTTGCTGCGCCAACTCGCGCACCAACCCCTGCGTCAAAGGCCGTCCTCGCGGCGACATCAGAATCACCCGCGCGAGCGAATTCCGATCGCGCAAGCTCTCCACCGCCGCAAACAACGGCTCGCATTTCATCACCATGCCCGGGCCGCCGCCAAAAGGTGCATCGTCCACCGTGCGGTGGCGGTCCGTCGCAAACGAACGAATGTCGGTCACGCCTACGGTGAGCGCGTTCCGCTCGATCGCTTTGCCGAGGAGGCTCACCTTCAGCGGGGCCTCGAAAAACTCGGGAAAAATCGTGAGAACGTCAATCCGCATCGTCGACCGCATAAGGTTCGTACTCGCCAACAACGAGCCGGCCCTTTTCCCATTCGATCGATTCAACTGTATTCGCGATAACCGGCAGCAGCATCCGCTTCCCTGCCGGAGTCTCTATCTCAATGACGTCGTTCGCGCCCGTCTCCACGGCGTCTCGAATCACTCCGACCCGCTCGTTCCGGCTCGTCACGACTTCAAATCCAATCAGTTCCGAAACCTCGTACTCGCCTTCGCGCGGCGCCCGAACCATTCCCGGTTCGACGAACACCAACGCGTTGCGCATGCCTGCCACGGCGTCTCTCGGCACACCCGCCGCCAAGGCAATCACTATCGCGTCCTTGCCGGCGTTCACGCTCGCCACCTTACAGCGGACGGACGTCTTGTCGTCGCGACCGACGCGGACCCACTCCACTCCTTCGACTCGGCTACGCGCCGACCTTCGGGGTTGCACACGCAACTCGCGCCGGGCCGGATTCACCGACCGGACCACGCCAATCTCGACCCACGGGCCGGCCATGGCGCGGCTCCGCCGCTACTCGACGATCTGAAGAACGGCGCGCGTGTCCGACTTCGTCGTTGCCGAAGCAAGGATCGACCGCATCGCCTTTGCGGTTTTGCCGCTCTTCCCAATGACTTTTCCCATGTCCTCGGGATTCACGCGCAATTCCACGACCTGTCCTTCGTCGTTCTCGATGATGCGCACGTTCACGTCTTCGGGATGAGTCACCAGCTTCTTCGCGATGAACTCAACCAATTCGTTCAGTGGTGTCATGCTCGTCATGCCTCGTCCGCGTTACGCGGACGCCTCGGCTTCCGGCTTCGCGCCCGAAGCATACGCCGCCATCACGCCCCGCTTCGTCAACATCGCGCGGACCGTGTCCGAAGGCTTCGCGCCTTTCGTAAGCCACGCAAGCGCCTTTGCATCGTCGATTTCCGCCTGCGGTTCGGGGCGTGCGCACGGCTGGTACACACCGATCTGCTCGATGATGCGCCCACGGGTGCGATCCCGCGAGTCCATCACGACTACCCGGTAGTAGGGCGCGTGCGTGCGCCCGCCGCGCTGCAATCGAATTACTGTCGCCATGTCTTTTCCTTAGTCTCCCTGTTGAGCGTTCAATACGCCTATCTCGGAACCGGGCGAAATCCCCGCGGTGGTTTCTTCCCGCCGCCCTTCATCATTTGCTGCATCATCTTCTTCATCTTTTCGAAATCTTTCAGCAAACGGTTCACTTCCTGCACCGTCGTGCCGCTGCCGTCCGAAATCCGAAGACGCCTGCTCCCGTTGATAATCTTCGGGTTCTGGCGTTCCTTCTTCGTCATCGAATAGATGATCGCTTCCGTATACTTCAACTCGTCGGCATCGAACTCGAAATCGTCGCCAAGCATCTTCGACATGCCCGGAATCTTCTTCACCAAATCGCCCAGCGGCCCCATCTTCTTGACCTGGCGAATCTGCTCCATGAAATCCTCAAGGTCCCAAGATGCCTTCTTGGCCTTCTTCTGGAAGGCGAGCGCCTTGTCCTTGTCGATAACCTCTTGGGCCCTCTCGACCAACGACACAATGTCGCCCATGCCGAGAATCTGATCGGCCATCCGCTGCGGATAGAACGGCTCGAGCGCATCGAGCTTTTCGCCCGTACCCACGAACTTGATCGGACATCCCGTCACATGGATCAAGCTGATGGCCGCGCCGCCTCGCGCATCGCCGTCCATCTGCGTCAGAATCACGCCCGTCAGCGGCAAATTCGCGTGAAACTGCTTCGCCGAGTTCACCGCGTCCTGCCCCGTCATCGCGCTGGCCACGAACAAAATCTCGTGCGGCTTTACCTGCGCGTGAATCCGGCGAACTTCCGCCATCATCTCGTCGTCCACGTGCAGGCGTCCCGCCGTGTCGAGGATGATGATGTCGCAATTGCGCATCTGGGCTTCGCCCAACGCCATCACGCACGTGTTCACCGGGTCTGCGTGCTCACCGAGACTGAAACTCTCGACACCCGCCTGCTCCGCCACCACTTCCAACTGCTTGATGGCCGCGGGCCGGTATACATCCGCGCCGACCAGCAACGGCCTGCGCCCATTCTTCTTTAGAAACATCGCCAGCTTACCGGCCGATGTCGTTTTGCCCTGTCCCTGGAGACCCACCATCATGATGATCGACGGCGGCGTCTGCGACAGCATCAGCGGCACGTTCGACTGCCCCATGATCTTGATCAACTCGTCGTGTACGATCTTCACGATGAGCTGACCCGGCTGGATGCTCGCCAACACCTCCTGGCCGAGGGCGCGCTCCTGCACGTCCGCGATGAACTGCTTGACTACCTTGTAGTTAACGTCGGCTTCAAGCAGCGCCATCCGGATTTCCTGGAGACTGTCCTTCATGTTCTTCTCGGTCAGTTTGCCCTGACCTCGAATGTTCTTGAAGACCCGGTCCAGTTTCTGGGAGAGCGATTCAAACATGGTTCAACACGGTCTCTTGCTTAGGTTGTTTCCTTCGCCGGACATAATTCGCCCTATAGGCGGACTGGGGAATATAGCATATGGAGGAAACCCCCTTCAACTGCGGGCCTTGTCTCCGTTTTCACCCTCAATTGGAGACCCGCTACCGGTGGCGGCGCGGCTGGCTCAGCGCTTCACGCAAAAGGAGCTTTTCTCTGCTTCTTAACCGCTGGAAGTCGTTGCCTTTACGGACTGGCTGCGGACTCTATCCATTTCAACAGCGACTCCCTGCCCTGCGAGTACGACGCATCGCCCATGGAATGCCCCTTGTCTTCGGTGACGTGGAATTCCACGCACGATGCGCTGTGCTGCGTCCCTTCGTTGGCCTTGCACAAGTCCGCATAGAACTGCTGGCAACGTTGCGTGTCGACACGGTTGTCGTGCGAACCGATCGCAATATAGATGTTTCTTCCGGCCAACTCGTGGGCAAAATGGGAAAGCCAAAGACCCTTCACGTCTTCGCGGTCGCGGTCGGCGGCGAACTCCGTCAGCACACTCCAATCGGTGACCGGCGCGAATCCCGCTCCGGCGGCTATGCGTTCGTCGGCGGCCAGAAGTCGCAGGGCCATGTATCCTCCGCGCGATGTTCCCGATACGGCAATACGGCCGGGACGCGCCCAGCCACGCTGGATACACTCGCTGATCACGGCCTTGCCGTCTTCTACGAACATGGCAAACGGGTCCTCCCCCGCCACAAACGCATTACGAAGCCCGGCGATCTCGGCCCCGTGGGCGCCAACTCGCTCGCCGTGCATAGGCAAGTCGAAACTCACTACCCGGTGGCCGTGCGCCAGGAAACCTTCTGCGGGCAGGCAATACGGCTTCACCGACGAGGAGGTAAACCGGTCGGAGCAGAAGGTCAGCAAGAGAGCGGGGTCGGCGGCCAAGCGCTCCTGCGGCGGAGAAAGCAGTCGCGCTGTGACGGACCGCCCTCCGGCCTGCACGTCAAACTCGGTTGCCGTTGCAGTGGTGGCCTCGCTAGAAACGTCGGCAGCGGGGCGCAGATACAGCGCGTACACACGGGGTACGGAAGTGGTTGCTCCCTTCAGGCGGACCTTGAAGCGAACGGTTCTGCCGCCCAACGCATGCAGGTTACCGCCGGGCCACGTGACCGGGCAGTCGAATCCCGCCGAGGCAGGGACCATGCCAGCACCGGCATCGGATAAGCCGGGGAGCAAGGCGAACCGATCATCCGCGAGCTCCACGGAGACGGCTTCAAGCCCTTCTCCGTTGATGAACATGTCACACCCGGTCGCCGGAAGCGTTACCGGCGTGGACCAGACGTATCCGTCCTGCTCTCCGGAGAGCAGCGACAACCCGCCCCAGCGGTCCCGAGGAAGCGTCGCAAGCGCGACTTCGCCCCAATAGTCTTCCGGAGGTATGCCCGGCTTGCCGTAATCCGAATTGCGCCAGCGTCCGTGGTAGATGCGCGTCTCGTCGCCTACGTTAAGGATCCCGTTGGCTTGACAGAGGACGGTTGGCAACGTCATGCCGGGAATGGGAGTGGCGGGGGACTCGTCGGCCTTCAGCCAGACGTGCCCTTTCTCAGGCTCACGAAAAAAGAGCCCGTCATTGCTGACGACTAGCCCAAAGTCTCCGGAGATCTTTCCGAAATCCGGATTGTTGTGCCAGATGCAATACAGCCCGACCAGCACGTTGCCTAAACTGCCGGCTCCGATTCCAAGATGGACCTCGTCGCGTTCCGGATTTGCGACGTAGGGAAGGGCAAAGGACTCCGCCGACTGCCCGAGCCAATGATCGAAGTCAGGCGAAATCCACGCGGTACCGACGCGTGCGGCACTTCCTCCATCCACCCGAGCTTGGAGCGTCTGCGAATTCGCAAAGTAGTAGCCGTTGAACGTGTAGAACGAGGCGTGTTCGAGAAAGGAGGAGATCGGCGGTTTGGGAGCCGTATTCCAAAAGATGCCGTCGCTGCTTGTGGCGATGCGCATCGTCGGAAACTCGAAGGGATCGAATTGGGACCAGAACGCGAGCTTATAGCGCCGCGCGGGATCGGGATCATCCTCGTCTTTGATAACGCACGCGTCGCCGGTGAGCGCACTGGGCAGGTCGAACGCATTGTTCGCGCGCGACCCTTTGAACATCAGTTGATCCAGATTCGGCTTCTGCCAATGAATGCCGTCCGCGCTTTCGGCATAGCAAAGAGGCCCCGGAATGATGGCCTCCTTCCACCGCGCGGCCTGCGCTTTCAATGCATCGGGCCAATCCGGATTCCGGCCCGTGTGGCACGCGTAGTACCACATCCGATACGTGTCTTGGTCGTGGAGTACCGTGCCGTAGAAATGCGTGGCCAGGTAGTCGGGCGCATTGGGATTCTCGCGGCTTGGCGTGAGCACGGGTTCCGCAAGCACGGTTGGTTTCGTAAGCGAACAATGCAAATTGCTTCTCAAGGGAAGTGAGACATCATCTATCGCCAGCAAGACCGCTTCGCGCGCGACGGATACGCCAGTCATGGGGAAATAGAACGCGTCTGACCGAGGCGCGTTCACGTTTGCGCCTTCCGCCTTCGCTTGGCCAAGCACGCACAGCATCAGACCAGCGACAACGAGTATTGTGAATAGACATCTGGACAAGTCCATGAAAATCCTCCGGCCATCCGTGTGGGTGCGCCCGTTCACCCGTGTCGCGTGCGCAAACGCTCCTGGAACATCCCTGCCCGTGGAGTATAACCAATCGCCTCTTCAGCATGCTCTTGCCCAGGCGAGGGACTCCAGGCGCATCGTCGCGCGCGACATGCGGCACCCCAGGCTCTGGAATGACGTGCCTTGCGGCACTGAGAGTGCGCAGGGATAAGACTAGATTGAAATGGCATTGGAACGACGTGCCTTGCGCGGATGATTGGCAATTCCCCCTGGATGAATTGCTCTAGCCCAGGCGACGCAATTCGAAGCGATCTAAAGCAGGTCGTCCATTGTATCCAATGCGTCCAGGATCAGATTCGGCTTCTTCGCCATTTTCGCGGCGCGGGCGAAGCGGCGATCTTTCGCCGTACGGCTTGCAAGCGCGAGCATCTGAACTTGCAGGGCCGGCTTGTCGGCAGGGCAGAGCATGAGGAAGACAAATTCGATGGGCTTCTCCGTCGGTTCATCGGAAATGCCGCCGCGCGTGATGCCCAGCGCCATGACGGGATGCTGCAAGCCCTCGACGCGCGCGTGGGGGAAAGCCACGCCTTCATTAAAAAACGTGCTCCCCTGGCTTTCTCGCAGCCGGATACGCTCCAGCACGGTGTCCGCCGTAAGCCCAAGCTTGCGCGGTTCCAACGCGTCGACCAGCCCCCGCAATGCCTCCTCCTTCGACACGGCTTTCTCCCACACGACGATGCCCGTATCCGACAGGAGCTCCCGAAGCCGGACCGAGTCTCCGTCGCCGATTCGAGTCGAACCCTCGTGCCGCTTCTCATGAGGCTCGCCCGCGACAGGGGCCAGCGTCTCCGGCGTCCCCCGCGTATCCACGACGACAACGGTGGCTTCGCGAACCTCGGCGGCGAGACGTTCCAGAATGCCCTTTTGTCCGCGCACGCGTTTCCACCACGGAAGCGGTGCGGGCGTCCCCATGACAATGTGCCCGACCCGGTACTCGCGCACGAAGCTGCCAATAGCCTTGACGACGTCCTCGCCTTTGTACGTGAACACGATGGCCCCGAGTTGCTTGGCGAGCGTTAAGGTGCTCGACAATTCGCGCTGCGTGACGGAGTCGATGCGCGTCGCGGATTCCCGCGGAGTCTGTACGTAGACCGCGTACCAATTCCGGTTGAGGCGTCCCGCGAGACGCGACCCATAGCGGAGCAGCCGCTCGCTTTGCGGGCCGCGCGAACTCAGGCACACCATGACCTGATCGGGGCTGAGCGATTTCTCCTCGTCCGTCGGCTGTCTGCGGCGCGAATCGATGTGCGCTACCAACTCGCGCAACGCAAGCTCACGCAGTTGTTCAAGGTTGGAAGGCGTGAAGAAATTGGTCAGCGCGCCTGCGACCCGCTCCCTGGGATATACCTTACCCTCTTCGAGCCGTTTGCGCAGGTCCTCTGTGGACACATCGACATTCACGATTTGATCGGCGTCGATAAGCACGCTGTCGGGGATGCGTTCGCGCACGCGCACATTCGTGGCATGCTCCACGGCGTCGTAAAGGCTTTCGAGATGCTGCACGTTCATCGTCGAAATGACGTGAATGCCGTGCGCCAAGATGTCCTGCACGTCTTCGTACCGCTTGGCGTTGCGGCTGCCCGGCACGTTGGTGTGCGCCAATTCGTCAACTAGCACGACGGTC
>JBAZRU010000054.1:0-16874 GCA_041662805.1 Candidatus Hydrogenedentales bacterium
CAACACAGACCAGACGGGCATCATCACCCTCGACATGACCATGATGAACCGCGTATTGCATGTGGACGCCGAGGCGCGGGTCGCGCGCATCGAGGCCGGCATCTATGGTCCGGCGTTGGAGAGTGCGCTCCAGGCCCAAGGCTTCACATTGAGCCACTACCCGCAGTCGTTCGAGTTTTCCACGCTGGGCGGTTGGATTGCGGCGCGCGGCGCTGGTCACCAGAGTATTCGCTATGGCAAGGCAGAGGATTGGCTAATCTCCGCCACGCTCGCCACGCCCGCGGGTTTGTGGAAGACGGAGGCGTTTCCGGCATCCGCCGTGGGTCCACAACTCGTCGACCTCGTCGCGGGCTCCGAAGGCGCGCTCGGCGTGATTACGGAGGCGGAGGTCCGCATTCATCCGGTGCCCGAGGTGAAGGACTATCGCGGCTACATCTTCACCGATTATTCCGCGGCGGTCGCCGCCGCGCGGGCGCTCATGCAATCCGATATTCACGCTGCCATGATTCGTCTCTCCGATCCCGATGAGACCTTCTTCTTGCAGGCCCTCCATATGGGCCGCGACGCAGACCCTTCGGCGCGATTCTGTCTCATGCTCGTCGGAATCGAAGGCGACAAGATCGTTGTTGATGCGTCGCGCGAGCGAAGCCAGTCAATCCTTGAAGCGCATGGCGGCATGCACATGGGCGAGCACTTCGGTACGTCGTGGTACAAAGGGCGATTCACGATGCCGTATCTGCGCGACCCATTGATGGACCGCGGGCTTGCCGTCGATACGCTCGAAACCGCCACGCGCTGGTCGAACATCGAACACCTCCACACGGTCATCTTGAAAGCGATCGGCGACGCCATGGCCGCGCGCCCCGGACGGCCCGGCGCCAAAGGAATTGTGATGGCCCACATCAGCCACGCCTATGAAGACGGGGCGAGCCTATACTTCACCTACGTCTACGTGCGCGATTGCGCGGACGAGTACGGACAATGGCTCTCCATCAAGCAGGCCGCATCCGAGACGATTCTGGATAACGGCGGCACCATCAGCCACCACCACGGTGTCGGCGTCGACCATCTGCCTTATATCCAGCGCGAGAAGGGACCGATTGCGCTGAATCTGCTCCGTGCCTTGAAGCACCAAATCGATCCGCTCGACATTCTCAACCCCGGAAAGCTGATTCCAAAGGAGTGACATGACTCGCTCTACCTCCTTTGAGAACTTCCGCTTGGGGTCCTTCGAATCACTTCTGTCCCTTAGGTCCTTTCTTCTCCCTGTCCTCCACACCCCAAGTCGTCTTGTACCCACAGGTCTGCGCACAGAGTGAGTATTCGCATTGCGGTAGTAGGCGCATGCCCATTCCCCGTGCCCCAGGGTTCTCAGGTCTTCTTGAAAGACACCGCGCTCGCGCTGCAATCCCACGGCTACGAGGTTCATCTCGTTGTCTACGGGTATGGCGAAGGCACGGAGGACTACGGCTTGCAGGTCCATCGCTCGACCCGTGTTCCGGGCGCGCGTCGTACCAAGGCAGGACCCTCCTTTCACAAGCCCCTGCTGGACCTGCTGCTCGCACGCACCTTGCGCAAGGTCATCGCGCGGCATTCCATCGACATCGTGCTTGCGCACAACTACGAGGGGCTGCTCGTGTCGCTTGCCGCGCGTGCGCGCGCCATCGTTTATCAGGCGCACAATGCCATGGCGGATGAGCTTCCGCATTTTCTGCCCATGGGACGGCTGGCCGAGTTTCTGGGACGCCGCCTCGACCTCGCATTTCCGCGCCGCGCACAACACGTTGTTGCGCCTCACGCAGGACTCGGCGCGTATCTGATGGCCTGCGGTTGCACGCCCGCCAAGGTAAGCGTGTTGGCCCCGCCCGCGATCGTGGAGTGGTTTCCCGAAGAGGCGGCTGTCGCTTCGTCGCCGCCCATTCTGTACACGGGCAATCTCGACTCGTATCAAAACGTCGCCTTCCTGCAACACGTGATGCAACGGGTATATGAGCAAGTCCCGGACGCGCGGCTACTCGTCGCGACCAACGATCGCCGCGTCGTCCCCAACGCGGAGATCGTGCCCACGCCCGATTTCGATTCGCTGCGCAATGTTCTATCGCAAGATTCCGTGGTGGTTTGCCCGCGCGTGTCGTGGTCGGGCTATCCGATTAAGCTGCTCAATGCAATGGCCGCGGGCCGCGCAATCGTCGCATGCCGAAGCGCCGCGCACCCGCTCGATCACGGCCGCACCGGGATCATCGTAGACGACAACGACGAGACGGCATTTGCCGACGCCGTCGTCGAATTGCTCCGTTCCCCCGAAAGGCGCGCAGCCCTCGGAACCGCTGCTCGCGAGCAGGTGCGCTCCGACCACACACCCCAAGCGTTCGCCGAAGCCCTGGAGCGCATCTTCGAGCGCGTGCTGCGCTATCCGCGATAGGCCTATCGGCAGATTGGCATTCGCTGGAGCGGCGGATCGAAATCTGCTCTACTCCGACGGGTTGATGAGATCGAAGTCGAGCGACAGCGTCTCACCTTCCTTCAGATCAACCTCCTTTGAAGCCGCCAACAGCGAGCGGTGCTTGGAGGGGCGGTAGCTGCCTGCCATTACGTACCAGTGTCCCGGCGGGATATTGTCCAGACGATACTCGTCACCTGACTTCCGAGCGATACTGTAGGCGAGCACACATTCTTCGACGGCAGGACGCCCAAATTCGTACCAGCCGTCGGGGGCAGGTTTCGGCGACAGCCTTATCGAGCAGAAGTCTTCTTCGTTGTCCGCGAATCTGACTGTGCCGCGGACTTTGCATGAGCCCCCGACATCTTGATCTATCTGCGTCGTTTCGCCCGATTTAAGTTCGACCTCGACGCTTCGATGCCAACCGTCGTTCACAAAGAACCATACCCAAAGTTTGCCATTCGGGTATTTGTCGAAGCTGAAGTTGCCTTTATCGTCCGATTCCAGCCACTCATCGCCGATGACGATGGTCGTCTTTCGAGGCTCGTCGTTCATGAGGGTCATGCCTGTGAACACGGCTGGGCCCGCCATGGCGCAATCGAGGGGAACGGTCTCATCGGGTTTCACCGAGATGAGGAACCGCTGAGCGCCCAATCCCTCGGCGCGCACCTCCACCGTGGCGTCGCCGGCTGGGACATTCGAGATGGTGAACGTCGCATCCTGTCCGCGCGTCACTTGTACCTGTGGCTCTTCCCAAATCGCGCCGCTGTCCGGCAGCTGAAGCACAGGAACCGAGACCTCATAGGTCGTCACGCGCTCGTCGGTTTTGGCGTTTCGAACCGTGCCTAGGATGCTGCCATGGCCGGGCAAGACGAAGTCTACGTTTCGTGCATTCAGGGGTACGTCGGGGATAACAAGTTTGTAGCCCTCCGCGCCACGCACGGCATTGAAGTAGAGCCTGAACTTGGACTGGCCGATACCATCAAGACCCTCGATATAGTAAGCGCCTTTGTCGTCGGTCTTCGTCCACCAGTGGCGGCCATGCGGAATGAACGTGCCTACACCGATTCCCGGCACGGGATTTCCCGATGCATCGCGGACATGGCCCGCAATAACGAAGTCCTCGGGGGGATTGACCACGATGGTGAAGTCCTCAATGCGTTTGCCCGATTCCGCGGTGAGAAAGCGCCCCTTAACCGGCTCCTGCTCCATGCTCCGGTCGCCGCCAAGCGGGGATTCGCGGTACACGATGACCCGATGCCTGCCGGGAGCGACATTCGGCATGTCGAACTCTCCGTTGTCGTTCGTCGAATCGCGGTCTTCTCCACCGCTGGCGTAGTAGTACGTGTCTGGGGCAGGCGGAGGGCCGCTCTTCAGCGACCACAACTCGATCACACGTCCGGGCGCGGGTTTGCCTTTCGTGTCGATGATTCGGCCCGAAATGTGAGCACTTCTAGTGAGCACGAAGTCCCAACCTCGATTCACTCCTTCGAGGACGTCATGCGTGCGGTACATGGCCGCGTATCCGTCGGCGTACACGAACAAACGGCTATTGCTGGGCGGCGCGTCGAGTGAATACGTCCCCTTCGCGTCGGATCGAATCTCGGAGTAGTGCTGCGGCCCGCTCTCCCATTTCTTGATGACCAGACGCGCCCCGGCGATGGGGTTGCCATCTATGTCGGTTACCCGGCCCATGACGCACGTCTTGGCCGTTTCGCCGGATGCCTTTTCGTCCCCTCCTCCCGGTTTTGCGGCCACTTGGGCGAGCTTCGTGTCTTGCGAGGCGCTGGCTTCGCGCAAGCCCGGCAAGGCGACGAACGCCAGACTGAGGACAACTGCGAGGCCCGCTAGCGACAATCCCGGCGCACGGCGCACGTTGAAGTCCATGATTCGTATCAGGCGGTTGCCGAGGGGATGAAGCGCTTCGGCGAAGCCAAGGGCGGCAGAGGCCCGGCTAGGCCGGGCCACCGTCGAGGCAGCACGCACAAGCGAATCGCAATAGGCGCTGTTGTCGACAATCTGCGTGGCGAGAACGAGGTCGTCGCAGCATTCCTCGCGTGTTGTGCGTGAAGCCTTGACGAGCATCCACAGGACCGGGTTGAACCACCACACAAGCAACAGCAGGTTTTCAAACCAAATGACGGCTATGTCATGCCGACGGACGTGGGCAAGTTCGTGCGCGATGACGCCGGAAAGTTCCTTGGGCGACAGGCGGCCAATGACGTTCTGCGGCAGTAGGATCGTGGGGCGTAACAGGCCGAATACGACGGGCGCGCAGCCTTCGTTGGAGACGAGCAACCTCACTCTTCCGCGAATGGCCATGCGAGAAGCCAACTCATGGAGTTGAGCGTCGAGCGCAGGATCCGTGTTTGGTGCTGCACGCCGCACAGTCCATTTGAAGGCAAGATACGAAGCAAGCACCCAAGCAAGCATGGCAATGCTGCCAAGTATGTGCGCGGCGAGTAGAGCGATCTTCCAAATGGCGCCGTGTTCCGGACCGCTTCGTGCCGACGCATTTTCCTGAGCCGCGGCGAGAATGGACGACGGCTGTGTGGATGCAGACTGCATGTCGAAAGCAGGAAGTGCCGCATTACGCACCTGTGCTTGATCGTTTCGCGAAATGCCCTCCGTTGGCGACGGCATGGTGTTTGCGCCGTTGGACGACAGTTCCGGCTCTGCAAATGCCGTAGCGGAGGCGGTAGGCACGGGATTGTTTTCCGAAACGGACGCGAAGCTGAACGCTCCAGTTGGAAGAGCCAGCATCGGGGGTATGGCGAATTTCAGCAGCGCCACGATGAGCAGCCCATAGCGGAGTGGGGCCGGCTGCCGTCGCAGCAACCACACGGCTGTGTAGAGCACAAGTCCTGCCAGTGCCGCCTGCCACGTGGCATGGACCATGTATCGCCACCACGATTCCGCCGCAAGAAGCGGCAAGTGCGTCATATCCCCCATGACAACTCCTCTCGCGAGCGAAGAATGTCTACCTCTTCGCCTGTTTCTTGCGCAGAGCCGCGAGCAAGGCTTCGAGTTCGTCCAGCTCATCGGCGGTGGGCGGCTTGGTCTCAAACAGCGAGGCCACCATTGCGATGCCACTGCCGCGAAAGATGCGCTCGCGCAAGTTCTCCATGATCCGGCGATACATCGGTTTCGGTTCACGCGTGGGCTTGTAGATGAATGCCTTGCCCACGGGCCCCTTTTCTTTGACGACGAGGCCCTTCGATTCGAGGCGTTTCAGCAAGGTAACCATGGCGCCGTGGGTCATCGGGCGGTATTTGGCCATGGCCTCTCGAATATCGCGGGCGGTGGCTTTGGCGCTCTGCCACAGACAAGCGAGCACTTCGAGTTCCGCGTCGGGCAGGCTTTCGAGGAAATTCGGCACTCTGCGTGGCGATGAGGGTGTGGATTCGCGCACGGTACATTCTCCCGGCTTGGAGCAAGTGACGCTCGGCGATTCCAATATATACGCCTGTATACTTTTTGTCAAGAGGTCAACAGGTAACTAAATGAATGTGTGGTCCTGTCCGGAACTTGGATGCGTACGTCTCCTGATAACCCGAGGAAAAAGACTGCACGTCTTCGCCGAAGCCCTGGAGCGCATCTTCGAGCGCGTGCTGCGCTATCCGCAATAGCGGGTGGGAGTGTGCTCCCCAGTAATTCTTTGCGGCGTACCCCGTCCGACTGGCAATATACCCCCATTCACGTCGGGGAGCGCGCTCGGGCGCGGAAACCACAGAAAGCGGTACATCTCTTGATTAGTGTTTCCGGATTCAACAAAACCTATCGCGAAACGGTTGCCGTGGGGGACTTGTCGTTTGAGGTCGGGCCGGGGGATATCCTCGGTTTGGTCGGCCCCAATGGCGCAGGGAAGACCTCGACCCTGCGGAGCATCGCCGGGATCATTCCGCCGACGGCAGGCCAACTGCTCGTGGCGCAGCACGACATCGTGAAGGACCCCATCGAAGCCAAACGGTGTTTGGCGTATGTGCCCGACGATCCGAAGCTGTTCGATACGCTCACGGTGTGGGAGCATCTGGATTTCGTGGCCGCGGCCTATCGCGTGTCCGATTGGAGCGACAAGGGCGCTCGCCTTCTCAAACAGTTTGAACTCGAAGAGAAGCGCAACACGATGGCCCAGGAGCTTTCGCGCGGCATGCGCCAAAAGGTGGCCATTTGCTGTGCCTACCTGCACGACCCCCAGGTGATCCTCTTCGACGAACCGCACACGGGCCTGGACCCGCGCGGCATTCGCACCATGAAGAACTCGATCCTCGAACGCGTGGAGAAGGGCGCTTCCGTCATCGTCAGTTCGCATATCCTCGAATTGGTCGAGGACATGTGCACGCACCTGCTGATTCTGCACAAGGGCAAGTGCCTGTTCTTCGGACGCCTCGAGGATGCTCGCGCCGCGTTTGCCGACGCGGGAGACGCCTCCCTCGAAGAATTGTTCTTCCGTGCCACCGAAGGGGACGCATCCCCCGAACCCCGGTCGTGAGGCGAATGGCATGGCTGTAATGCATCCCGCCCTGTGGAAACTCTCGCGCCTGCGCCTGACCGCCATGCGGCGCCGTATGTTTCGCGGCGTCAAAACGCCGCGCGGCGCTATCTTCTTTGTCGTAGGCATCATCATGCTTGTGCTCTGGCTCGGCCCGAGCATTGCCATGTCATTGACGATGCCGAAGAATCCGAACGACCTCGAATTGCTTCATTCCCTTGCCCCCATGGCCATTCTCGGCATGTGCATCCTGTCCCTGGCGACCTCGGCCGGCGAGCGCGCCATCTACTTCAGCCCCGGCGAGGTCGACTTCCTATTTGCCGGACCCTTCGGACGCCGCGAGCTGCTAATCTACAAAATCCTCGGCGGTATGGCCGGGGTTGTCTTCAGCTCTGCCATCTTTTCCATCTTCTTTGCGCGCCTCGCGGCTTCGTGGCACGCCGCCTATATTGGCATGTTCCTGTCCATCTTGTTTGTGCAGCAATTCACGATGGCCTTCGTGCTTGTAGGACAAACGATGGCCGAGCATGCCTACACCCGTTTTCGCAAGGTCTTCCTATACGGGATCGGCGCGCTCGTGGCCGTGGCCGTTGGCCAGGTGATCACCATGCGCAGCTCGGGCAATATGTTCGAGGTGCTTCAACGCGCCCATGAATCGTCCTACCTCAAGTACGTGCTGCTCCCCCTCGAACCCTTCGCGCGGACGATGACCGCCGCGGGTCCTGTCGAGCTTGCCTTGTGGGCTGCGGCTTCTTTTGCCATCGACTTGGCCTTGTTTATTTTTGTCATCCGATTGGACGCCGAGTACCGCGAGGCGGCCGTTCACGTCAGCCAGAAAATGTACGACCGCCTGCGGCGCGCGCAACGCAGCGGCATGGCGCAGTCGGCCAAAGCAACCGTGAAACGTCGCGTGCCCCAATTGCCCTTCCTGTTCGGCGCGGGCCCCGTGGCGTGGCGGCAGACGGTGAACCTCATGCGCAACTCGCGCAGCGTCGTCGTGTTCATGCTGTTCATGGGGATTGCCGTGGCGGTGCCGATGTCCGGAAAAGGGGATTCGCACAACCAAGTATGGACGCTCGTCGGCGGGTTGATGGCATGGCTTACCATCTTCCTCAGCACGATGCTTCGCTACGATTTCCGCTCCGACATCGAGCAAATGGATTGGCTGAAGATGATGCCGCTGCGCGCAAGTGCCATTGTCGTCGGCCAGCTTATTGTGCCCGTGGTCCTCTGCAGCTTCCTGCAAATCGGCATGATTGCCGGGGCGGTGGCCTATGCGGGGCGGCCCGGGGTTCTGCTGTTCGCCATCCTGTTCGCGCCACCGCTCAATACGCTGCTGATCGGCGTGGACAACATTCTGTTTCTGCTCTTCCCAACTCGTCTTGCGGCCTTCAGCCCAGGCGATATCCAACTCTTTGGCCGACAGCTATTGTTCATGCTGCTAAAGATGCTGCTTGTCGCCGCCGCCTGCGGCGTCGCCGCGCTGCTTGGCGGAGCCGCTTACTTGCTCCTCGGCGCTTCGACGACGGCATTTGTCGCCGTGACATGGATCATCCTAATGGCGTTCTGCATCGCCATGATCCCGCTTGCGGCCTGGGTCTTCCGCCGTTTCGACGTAAGCCTCGACACACCAGCGTGATAGATCTTCAGTATTTTGACGAATTAATGAAAGCGCTGGCTTCCTCGTCCCGCTATTCTGTATAATTGTAACGGCGTGAGAATCGGTACTGAGGGCGCGCAGAATTCCCGCACGCCGAAAGTCCAATTGCGGCGGAGCATTGGCGTCGTGCAACGATTTCATCCGTCTCGCAGTACAAGCATGCGCCTCCTTCCGCCGCGCAACGAATCATCACGAGTTCCCATAGCGAAGACCACAAGAGCATTTCCCCTCCCCTTGCTCCGAGGAGCCGCTAGTGCCGTCAAAGTTCGACAAGGTTAAGTCCAACGAAGTGACGTGGATTCCGCTGCGAACGGTCGTGGTCTACACGCTTGCGGGCGCGCTGTGGATCGCATTCTCGGACGTGACGCTGGGAGCCCTTGGGCAGGCCCCGGAGTGGCACACCTTCATAAGCGTCGCCAAAGGATGGGGGTTTATCGCGGTTACCGCGCTGCTCCTCTATTTGGGGCTATTTCGTCAACTTCGCAGGCTGGAGCGCGAGACGTCCGAGCATGTGCGTGACCTCAACCGCCTGAACGCCGTTCAGAATGCGTTGCAGGACGGTTTGCTGGTCTGCACTGCCGTTCGAACCGAAGGGCGTATCACGGACTTTCGCTACGAGTATCTGAACCCTGGCGCGGAGCGGCTGCTCGGCAAAAGCAGCCTGGTTGGGCGGACTATGCTCGAAGTCTTTCCAAACGTCAAGGGGCATGCGGCGTTCGATCAATTCGTGCGCGTGGTTGAAGACGGAACGCCGTCGAACGCAGAGTTCTCCTACGACGCCGACGGATTGCGGAGCTGGTTCCGGCACACCTGCGTGAAGTTGGGTGACGGCTTCGTACTCCTCTTCCAAGATATCTCCTTCCGCAAGGCGGCGGAAGAAGCGCTCCGTGCAAGCGAACGGAAGTACCGCGAACTCGTTCAAAACGCGAGCAGCATCATCCTTCGCATCGACCGGGAAGGCCGTATCACGTTCTTCAACGAGTTCGCGCAAAGCTTCTTCGGGTATAGCGCGGACGAGATCCTTGGACAGTACGCGGTGGGCACCATTGTTCCGTTGACGGACCGCGGAGGCCGCGACCTTCCCAAGATGGTCGACGATCTTCTGGTCCGGCCCGAACACTATGCGAACAACGAAAACGAAAACGTTCGAAAGAACGGCGAACGGGTCTGGATCGCGTGGACCAATACCGCCGTCCGCGACGTACACGGCGACATTCAAGAGATCCTGTGTGTCGGTAACGACGTGTCCGAGCGCAAACGCGCGGAAGACGAACTCAGAAAATTGTCGCGCGCGGTAGAGCAGAGTCCGGCATCTATCGTCATCACGAATGCGAAGGGCGATATCGAATATGTGAATCCCAAATTCTGCGAGGTTACCGGCTACGCGCGGGAAGAGGCACTTGGCCACAACTCGCGCATGCTCAAGTCCGGCGAATTGTCGGCTGAAGGATATGGAAAGCTCTGGGAGGTTATATCCAACGGTGGCGAGTGGCGCGGCGAGTTCCACAACAGGAAGAAGAACGGTGAGCTGTACTGGGAGTCCGCGTCCATTTCGCCCATCTTTACCTCTCAAGGCGCTATCTCGCACTACGTGGCAATTAAGGAGGTCATCACCCAGCGCAAACGAAACGAGCAGGAGTTGCAGCGCATGAACCGGGCGCTCAAGGCCCTCAGCGAATGCAACGAGGCGCTCGTGCGCCTCTCCGACGAGTCGCAATTGCTCGATGAAGTGTGTCGAGTCATTCACGAGGTGGGCGGATACGCGTTCGCATGGGTTGGCTACGCGGAAAACGACGCCGAAAAGACGCTGCGCCCGGTGGCATGGGCCGGGCGCGAAGAAGGGTATCTCTCATGCTGCCGGTTCTCGTGGTCGGAGACTTCACAATTCGGGCGCGGCCCGGCGGGAGTAGCCGTTCGCACCGGAAAGCCGCAGGTCATTCAAGACATGGCGTCCGAACCCCAGTTTGCTCCCTGGCTCGAAGAAGCAACCAAACGAGGCTACGCGGCCGGCGTGTTTTTCCCGCTTCCCGGCGAAAGCGGTGTGCTTGGAACGCTTGCGATCATTTCCGAAGAGAAGGGGGTTCTTCACAGAGAGGAAGAGAAGCTGCTCGAAGAGCTTGCCGCCGACCTCGCCTTTGGAATCCGCACCTTGCGTAGCCGCGCGCGGCACGCGAAGACGGAACGCGCGCTGACTCAGAGCCAGGACCGTTACCATAAGCTCTTCGACGAAGCGACCGAGGGCATCGTGTTGGCTGATGCCGAAACCGGGGGCATTCTGGACTGCAACCAAGCGTTTCTGCACATGTCGGGATACGAGCGCGAAGAGCTGCTCGGATGCCTCCAGGGGATACTCCACCCGGAAGAGGAGCGAGGCGAACATGTCTCTCGCACCTTCGACCAACACCGGACGGATTCCGGCGGTACGGTGCTTCCGTCCGTATTGTTGACCAAGTCCGGCGCGCTCAAACAAGTGGAGATCAAGGCCAACACGCTGGAATTTGAAGGCCGCACGGTCATGCTGGGTTTTTTTCGAGACGTCACGGACGATCTGCGGCATCGCCGCGAACGCGAATCGACTCTGCGAATGCTGCAACTAATCAACGAAAACACGGAGACGCATGACCTCATTCGGGCCGTCACGGCCTATCTCCAAGAGTGGATGAACTGCGAAGCCGTCGGCATTCGCCTCCAGGAGGGAGACGACTTTCCCTACTTCGAGACGCGCGGCTTCTCCCGGGAATTCGTGCGAACGGAGAAGTGGCTTTGCTCCAAAGACGCCAACGGCGAGCCTTTGCGCGATACCCTGGGAAACCCCGTGCTCGACTGTATGTGCGGCAATGTTCTCCAAGGCCGCTTCGATCCCTCGAAGCCTTTCTTCACGGCCCGCGGCAGCTTCTGGTCCAACGGCACGACAGAACTCTTGGCCAGCACAACCGATGCCGATCGCCAGGCGCGCACGCGCAACCGCTGCAACGGCGAAGGGTACGAGTCTGTCGCCTTGATTGCCCTGCGTCACGGAACGCAAACCTTGGGCTTGCTGCAATTCAACGACCGCGAGAAGAATCGATTCACCCCCGAGTTACTGGCGTTCATCGAGAACGCGGCCGATCAGGTTGCCATTGCCTTGGCGCAACGGCAGTCTCAGAAGGCGTTGCGCGTCAGTGAGCAGCGTTTCCGCGACGTGAGCCAGGCCGCGGGCGAGTTCATATGGGAAATGGATCTGGAGGCCAAGTTCACGTACCTAAGCGAACGAGTCGAGCGCGTCATGGGCTTCCGGCCCGACGAGATGATCGGCGCAAGGTTATTCGACCTTGTCGAAAAGCCGGGCAAAGAGGAGATCGCAGCATTCTTTGCGGAGCATGTGGAAACGCGAGAGAGCGTTCGCGATCTGGAGCTCTGCATGCTCTCGAAAGCGGGCGCGCCCGTTTGGCTACAGATACGAAGCCTGCCAGTCCTGGGCAGTTCGGGCGACTTGTTTGGATTTCGAGGCGCGGCAATGGACATAACGGAGCAGAAACTGGCTGAGCACGAGAAGCAGAAGCTTGAGATGCAACTGTTCCAAGCACAGAAGATGGAGTCGATCGGCCGTCTCGCGGGCGGCGTGGCCCACGACTTTAACAATATGCTGTCCGTGATCCTCGGTTACACGCAATTCGCACAGAAGCAAGTGGAGCCATCCAGCTCGCTCCACGGCGATTTGCAGGAAGTGCTGGACGCAGCCAAGCGTTCCACCGACCTGACCCGACAGTTGCTGGCGTTTGCACGCCAACAAACCGTCAATCCAGCCGTGCTCGATTTGAACGACACCATCTCCGGAATGATCAAAATGCTCAGGAGACTCATCGGAGAGGATATCGATCTGGTATGGTCGCCCGGCCCCGATACCTGGAAGGTGCGCCTCGACCCCGCGCAAGTCGATCAGATACTCGCGAACCTTGTGGTCAACGCGCGCGATGCCATCTCGGGCACTGGGTCCATTGCCATTCACACCGCGAACGCAACCTTGGACCGCGTCCACTTCGCGGAAGATCCGGCATTTGTGCCGGGACAGTACGTCATGCTTGCCGTCAAGGACACGGGGTCAGGGATAGGCGTGGATGTCCAAGAGCACATTTTCGAGCCCTTCTTCACCACCAAAGAGAAGGGCAAGGGGACAGGGCTCGGGCTTTCCACCGTATACGGAATCGTCAAGCAAAACGGTGGAATAGTCCACGTGGAGAGCGAGCCGGGCCAGGGAGCCACGTTCCGCATATATTTGCCCTGCCACAATGCCGAAGCGGCTTCAAGCGCCCACGCCGAGCTTGCCGGCGAACTCCAAGGAGGGACGGAAACCATACTTCTGGTCGAGGACGAGGAAGGTCTGCTCAGTCTCGTTATCAGGGCACTCGAAAGCCTGGGATACACGGTTCTGGCTGCGAAGTCTCCGCAACACGCCATACACATCGCGAAGTCGCACGACAAACCGATCGACCTGCTCCTGACGGATGTCATCATGCCGGAGATGAATGGAAGGGTGCTCTCCGAGCGCCTCGTCGCGATCCGGCCCGGTCTAAAACTCCTCTTTATGTCCGGATATCCCGCCGACGTGATCGCGCGACAGGGCGTGCTCGCGGAGGGGATCAACTTTCTCCTCAAACCCTTCCGCATCGAGACTCTCGCCAGCGAAGTGCGCAAGGCGTTGGAGAAAGAATAGAGTCAATTTCACGCAGGTAGCGGCGCTCAGACTAGATGACCGAGCGCCGCATCTTTGCGGACTAGAGTCATCAGCACATTCAGTGTGAAGACGCAATTACCTCACTGCTTCACGGGCAGCCACGTCACATACTGGTTGCCTGTCTGACCCGCGCTGGACAGATCGACCAGCGGCATTACCGTGCCGTCGGCTGCCTTCAAATTGAAGAGTACCCACGGCGGGATCGCGCCCGAGATCGGCTGCGGTTCGAAGGTTAGCTTGGTGACGTCGATGACCGGCAGATTGCCCGGGTCAAGGTCGCTATAGCGGCCGTCGAACGCGAGCAGCAACGGCCCCCGATACACGGACACGCGCCCCGCGAACGACTGTTCTCCCTGCCAGAGGCGCGGCGTGAAGTCGAGCTCGATGGTTACGATATCGCCTTGTTTCCACGCGCGTTTCAACTCGGCATACGTGCCGGCCTTCACGTCGGAAACGCGTTCACCGTTCACGACGATGGCCGTATTCGTCGACCAGAACGGAACGCGAACCCACACGGAGAAGCTCTCGGGCTTGTCCGGAGCGACGGTCATCTCGATACGATTGGCGACCGGGTACTCCGTCTCTTGCGTAAACGCCACGCGATTGCCGCTCGCCAACGTGGCGGCCATGTACCCCGGACCATAGAAGTTGACGACGAGACCGCCGTCGCGTTTCATGATGCCCCAATCCGCGATCATGCCGGCGGCGCGGTTTGCATTCACCGCGCAGCAATTCAGATCGGGTCCCGCCTTGGGCGATTGCCACGGCAATTCGACGCCGAATACGCGCGTGCCATTCATGGGCACGTTGTAGGCGCACGTGCGCCCGCTGTAGGGAATCGCGCCGAGGGCGCTGTTGAGCGTGCTCCATTCGATCTCGTCGGCTACGCGGCTCTCGCCGGTCATGCGCAGCATGTCGATGGACATCGCGATCCACGCGATAGTGCAGCAGGTCTCGATCGCGCCCGGATCGTAGGGATGGCCGACGAAGCCTTCGCCCGCCGTCGCGCCGCCGGTGTTGTGGCGGTCGTTGAGGCCGTCGCGCCAGATGTGCTCGAAGCCTTTGCGGTACTGCTCGTCGCCAGTCAGCCAATACAGCTCCGCAAGCGCCTGCCAATCGTGGATGGCTTCCCAGCGATGTTGCGGAAACTCGACGACGCGCTTGCCCGCGAGCGCGGATTCGAGATAGTGGCCCGCCCCCGGCTCATTCCACGCGTCGTGCACGACGTACTTGGCAAGGTCGAGGTAACGCGGCACGCCCGTCTTGAGATACAGCAAGACGAGGCTGTGGCACACGGCCATGTTCATCTGTCCGCCGGAACCGTCGCACGTCAATGTTGGCCCGCCGGGCCCGAAGGTTTCGAACAACAGGTCGGCCGCTTTGCGGCACGTGTCCAACGCCGGTTCGTACGCCGTGTCTTCGTAGTAGAGCATGAGGCCGAGCATGCAATGGTAATGCCCCCAGACATCCCAATTGCCGCCGGTCAACCGCGAAGATTTCGGGAAGGGCCCTAGGTAACCGTCTGGTCCTTGGCACGCGATGAGGTCGATCACGAACTGATCGATGGTCTTCTTGAGTTCTGCATCGCGCGTGACGCGCCACGTGAGCTGCGCCCCCGTGAGATATTTCCCCGCGAATTCGCCCGCCCACGGCATCAGCGGATCGCGCACCGGCGTCTTGTCGCGGTCGCGAAACACCTGCAATATCGCCGGACTCGACTCCGGCGTTTCCAGGTAGTAGCGTTGGATCAGGTTGTCGATGCGCGTGCGAAGGTATCCGGTGAGTTCATAGTCCGCACCGGCGATGATGTCCTGCGAAGGAAGCACGCGGCGTTGCGGCGGTGTGGCGGCTGCGGTATTGCTCCAATCGTAGAACGCCAGCTTGCGCCGGGAATCCGCTTCGGTCTTGCCTTGACCGTTGCTCGCCTCCGCGCTCCAATACAGCGTCTTGCCCGCGAACTGCTCCACCGGGACATGTGCCGACGTCTTGATGCCCGCATCGATGCGCGCGACGGGTTCCTTCGCGTCGGGCGAGTCGTACAAGGCGACGGCGTAGGTATCCGCGCCGGGCGACACGTTCCACGCGAGCCGGACCCCCGCGCGACTGCGGCACGAGAATCCATCGCTGGGGCGCATCAACGCAAACGCTCCGGGCGCGGGCGCGGGATCGCCCTGCTTCTGCACCGCACCGGCGGCCGTGAACATATTGCGCTCGCCCAATGACGAGGCCTCCGCGCGCGCCCACGAATTCGATCGCGCAACGTCGGCAATGCGGACTTCGTCGATGACGCCGTTGAATTGCCACGGGTCGAAATGCAGAAGGCCGCGTCCGATGCGAAGCTCCTTCACCTCAAGCGGGCCGGGCAATGCGCCATCCTTCTCGAGCACCGCGCCGTCGATGCATATCGTCCGGGTCTTGGCTTTTGCGTCATACACGACGACTGCGCAATGCCACTCGTCCACGCCGATGCCGGGCACGTTGAGTTCGGCCGCGCGATTGCCGTGGCTTGTCGCATTCGTATGCACCACGTTGGGGATCTTCAATCCGAAATTGAACCACTCTTCCGGGCCTTCGCCCCGGTTACCGGAAACGATGGTCTGCACGCCCGGGGAAGCCTTCGCGCGGAACCGCACGGCGATGGTGATCTGTTCGCCGATCCCCGCGAGTGCGGCGGGATCGATGCTGAGGTACCCTTCGGCCTCCGTGAAGATCGCGCCGTCACCGACCGTCACTGCTCCCACCGTCTTCACGACGGAGCCTTTGCCCGACGCGTCGTCGAGCGAACCGTTGAGATGAAGCACGGTCCGGTATTGCGCGTCCCACACGGGCGCGGCCTTGACCGCCTCGGCTTTGGGATTGCCAAAATAGAGATACAAGCGTTGGCCGGGAGCGTCGGGGGTAACCCGGGCCAATTGCACGGTCGCCTCAATTTGGCTCGAGTCGGCGCGCACGATTTCGAGGGGAAGCGCGTTGCCCTCTGCATCGACGATTCGCACGTCGCGCGCATCGGGTTGAACCGCTCCAGCGGGAAGCGACTTCACGTCGATTCGCACGGCAAGCGGAAAGTTCGTCAACTCCTCACTAATGAGTGTGCTGTTCAAATCGATGCGCTGGCGGTACTGCCAGTCGGCGTTCCACCACGCATCTTCTGCGTGGACCCCAATCGCACACAGGTGAAGCATCGCCAGGGCAAACGCGAACCGATCCATTTTCTCTCTCCCTCGGTAGTTGCCCCCCCGAAGAAGAGTATGCGACTCGAAAGAAAAGAGCAACCCGGCGGGTCGAGATCTTGTCTCGAATCCGCCGGGCCGTTATATGGAACAGCAGTCTCCTTATCTGAGCCTACTGAGCTGGCGCTGGTGCTTCCGGTGCAGGTGCTGGTGCCGGTACCTCCGGTGCAGGCGCAGGTGCCGCCACTTCCGGTGCAGGTGCTGGGGCCGACACCTCCGGTGCAGGCGCAGGTGCCGCCACTTCCGGTGCAGGCGCAGGTGCCGGTACTTCCGGAGCAGGCGCAGGCGCCGGTACTTCAGGTGCAGGCGCTGGTGCCGGTACTTCAGGTGCAGGTGCA
>JBAZRU010000055.1:0-16782 GCA_041662805.1 Candidatus Hydrogenedentales bacterium
CGGAATCGGATCAAGGAGGGAGCCTTCTTTCTGTGGCAGCCGACGCCCAACGATTGGCAACACGCGGGTATTGTCACGAGCGTAAATGGGGACACCTTCGAGACGGTCGAAGGCAATACGAACGACGACGGAGTCCGCGAAGGATACGAGGTGTGCGAGCGGACACGTGGGTTCGGCAAGTATGATTTTGTCCTGATCTGAGCATGAGCAAATGCGCGCTGCCGTTGCCGGGTGACTGGCTTATTCGGACGCGCGGTAGCACTGTGCAGTCGCCCCGTTGCGATTCTGTGCGTGCACGTGCGAGGCCCGTTTGAGCAGGCATGGATTCTGCGGGTGCGTTGAAGAAACGCTTGAAAAATAAGGCCGAAATCTCCTTGACGAAATACCAAACTTGGGGTACAGTAGCGGTAGAGCGACTCGCAAAATGTGAGTGTGATTGCGCCGCTACACCTCGCGCCCCATAAGGGGCGGACAAGGCTCTAGGCCTGAGTGGGGTGGAAAAGAACGCGGGAGTCATTCTCACACTTGGCGAGTCGCGGAGGGGCATAGCAGTATCGCCCCTCATTTTTTTTGCCGCTTCTTCAGGCGAGTCTGGTCTGGGGCGTGGAAAGCGGGTGGATAGGCCAAGAGCCGGCTGGAAGCCAGCGTTACAACCCACACGATCAATCGATTGAATCCACCAGTCGAATTGACTGATTCGTCAATTATGACTCTCTGCTTCAGGCGGCGTGTTGGATTTCCGGGCGCCCATAGCGATATGCGAGGATCATGAAGAACTGCAGGCCAAACACGAGGTTGGCAAGTAGCAGGTGCACTGGCTGCAGAATCGCGGGCATGTCGAGATAGTAGAGCGTGACGCCGGTGGCGATCTCGAGAACCACCAGCGCGAGAGCGGCGACGGAGCAAATCTGGAGCAGGCCCAGGTCTTTTGTGTGCTTGAAGATCTTAATGGCGAGGGCCGTGCTTGTCGCGAAGACGAGCAGTGAGAAGGTGCGGTGAATATAAAATCCTACGCCGAGGAATTCCGCCCATCGAAAGCGGTCCGTGCCACCAAACGATGCCGATATTTCGTCGATGCTCTCGCGTACCTGGGTGCCAAGAAGGACTTGGGCCAGCGAGAGGACCAGCGCGATCACGAGCAGCGCCGCAATGGCGGGGTTGGGGTGGACGCATCCGAAGTTGAAGAAGGAGCGTTGCGCGCGCACGACCACGTAGAGCAAGACGGAAACCAGCAGCAACGCGACCAGCATGTGAATCGTGATGGTGAGCGGCACGAGGTTCGACTCCACGACCTTGGCGCCAAGCCATCCTTGAAAGGCCACGAGCAGAAACGAAAAGAAGCTCAGCGCGGTGACGGTGGGATCCGTCCGTCTGTACGAGAAGGACGAAACCAAGGTCATGAAGATCAGAATGCCGATGGTTACGCCGACCAGACGGTTGATGTATTCGGTCCAGGTTTTGACGACGTTGAACGTGGTGTCGGCGTAGCCCCGGTCGTGGTAAATCTCCTGGTAGTTATCGGGGAGCTGGGATTCGTCGGTGGGCGGGATCCACTGTCCGAAGCACTTCGGCCAATCGGGACAGCCCATGCCCGAGCCGGAGGCGCGCCCCCGACGGCGATGAGGAAATAGACGGCTGCAACCGTGGTCAGACCGATGATTCGGAAGGCCTTGGGCGTGAAGAATGACTGAAGCATGGCCGGACCTTTCTACTCCCGGGGCCGAGCGTCAGCGGCCCAGTACTGCGAGCATTTCCTCGACGCGCGTGAATTTTTCGCGCGGTTTGCCACATGCCTTGCCTCGTTCGATTTCGGCTGCGTCGATGCGTTGCCAATCGGCGTACGACACCGCGCGCACATTGCGCTCCCGCAGCATTTCCGCAAGCGCGTTGGTGTCGGGCGTCGCGCACGGTGCGAGCGTGGGGGCGTCGGCAAGCAACGCGGCCGCGGTGGCCTGGCTGTCGGGTTTGTTGTTGCCGATGATGCCGCTGGGGCCGCGCTTGATCCAGCCTGCCGCGTACATTCCGGGGACGACGTCTTCGCCGTCGACAATGCGGCCCTCGCGATTTGGAAACACGCCGCGTCTGGCATCGAACGGCACGCCCGGGATGGCGATGCCGCGATAGCCGACGCTGCGAAACACGAGTCCGCAGTCGAGCAATTCGGTGTCACCCGTGCCGATTGCGCGCGTCTTGTGCAGCTCTCCCTCAAGACGGTTCTTTTCGAGGAGCAACGATTCCACGCGGTCATTCCCGCGCAGTTCGACGGGGCTCTTCAAGAAGTGGATATGGAACCGCTTGCTTTTGCCGCCGAGCTGCCGTGTCGCGAACTCTTGCATCACGGCGAAATTCTTCTTCGCGTGATGGTTGTCCGTATCGTCCAATTCGGCCTGGCTAACAGCGTCCAACACAAGGTCTTCGCGAGCGAACACGGGATCGCAATCCGCCAGTTCGCCGAATTCCTTCAGCTCCGGCTGGGTGAACTTGGCCTGCACGGGTCCGCGCCGTCCAATGAGGTGCACTTCCTTGATCTTGCTTGAGGCAAGGGCATCGAGCGCATGGGCGGCGATGTCCGTTTCCTTGAGTTCGTCAACGGTCTTGGCGAGGATGCGGCTCACGTCCATGGCTACATTGCCTTGCCCGATGACGACAGCGACTTCGCACGACAAATCGAACGTGCGATTGCGGTAGTCGGGATGGCCGTTGTACCAACCGACGAATTCCGTGGCGGTGTGGCTGCCCGGCAAATCTTCGCCGGGGATGCCCAGGCGATTGTCCGTCTCGGCGCCGCACGAGAACAGGAGCGCGTCGTAGAACCGGCGCATTTCGTCGATTGAGATGTCGCGTCCAACGTTCACGTTGCCGAGAAAGGCGAAGCGATCGTGCGCGGCAATTTTGTCGTACACGCGAATGACGCTCTTAATTTTGGGATGGTCGGGCGCAACCCCGCCGCGCACCAACCCAAAGGGCGTAGGGAGCCGGTCGAACATGTCGACCTGAACAACCAAGTTTGCTTTGAAGAGGGCTTCGACGGCATAGAATCCGCTTGGACCGCTGCCTACAACTGCCACGCGCAATGGCCGCGCGGCGGTACCGAGTTCGCTCATGAGTTACTCCAGGAGGATAAAGACCAAAAGCAAAGCCCCGCGACCTTCAAGCGGGGTGCGCTCACGATACGCGGACGGGCGGTTTAGGATCAAGATCGCGGCCAGAGTAGAACAAGCGTCTTGAGGTGCGGGAGGACTTTGGGTAGACCAACGTCTATCACCTACGTGCGCCGCGCTCGGCGATCGCGGCGTTGGAGGGATACTGGTGGAGTTGCCATCTTCTCGCGCGACAAGGGGGTGGCACATCCCGCTCCTTGGTCCGGACAGTCCCTTGGCGTTTTGGCGCCGTGGCGCGTACTCTAGTGCGACACCGAATAAACGGGGGGAGGCTTCGATGAGCATGGACATCACGCGGCGGTCGTTTCTGGGAACGGGTCTGGGTGTTGGGTTGGGATTGGCGTTGGGGTCGGGCCCGTTGTTGGCGCAGACCGTCGACCTTTCCAAGCAACGGCTGGTGTGCCGGTTCGATTGCACGCAGGAGTATCCGGCCGAGACTTATTTTGGGGCTGGCGACGTGCGCGTCGTGGAGAGCGCGGCGGGCACGTATCGCGAGGCCGAAGGCAAACCCATTTCGCGGTTCGGATACCGGTTCAAGATCGAAAACGTCGAGCGTCCGCACGTGGCCGTCGTTCGGTATCCCGACGACAAGCGCCGGTTCATGTGCATCAACGACGGCACTTGCTACGACCTTACTACGGGTATCTTCACGGGGTGGGCGCAACCGATCACCAACACGATGCTGGAAGTGCGTGAAGTCTTCTGGTCGCGCTGGCACGACTGCAGCATCGTGTTCATGACGTGGAGCGACGGGGAACCCGCGGCGGCGGCGTCAATCGAGATTTACGAGTTGAGCGACCTGCCCGCGTTGAACGTTCCCGGCGATCCGCTGGACGGGTCGCGGCGCGAGTTGGGCGTGCAGTACGAAGACCCTTGCGGCATTGGCGCGGCGGAAGGATCGATGAACCGCGATGAGTGGATCGAGCGCATCGTGCAGTACATGCGCTACAGCGGGCAAAGCCTGCTTGCGTATCCGATGGCG
This sequence comes from Candidatus Hydrogenedentales bacterium, assembly GCA_041662805.1. GTDB lineage: Bacteria > Hydrogenedentota > Hydrogenedentia > Hydrogenedentales > SLHB01 > JAIBAQ01. The sequence continues at coordinate 4,144 of JBAZRU010000055.1, forward strand.
TGGTACGAGGGTCCGCAGTTTCCGAGCGCGTTCGAACCGTCGGACGGGTTCCATACCGTTATCGCGGCCGACCGCAAGCAATACGCGGTGTGGACGACGAATCCCGTCGATTGGTATGCGGGGCTGTTCGAGCGATTCGAGAAGGAGGGCCTTCAATTCCAGGGGGCCTTATCGTTGCTGCGGCTTGGGTCGTTGTTGAAGACCATGAACATCGACACGGAAGCCATCAAGGCTGGGGCCGAGACGTACAACAACATGACGTGGAACGACAACGTGCAGGCGGGCACGAACGATTGGACGCCGTTCTACAACGCGGTCAACCTCAATGTCGTCGCGGAGCAACTCAAGGGAAAGCCGCCCGCGCCGCCGAGTTCGATGCTGCCACAGTTGGCCTACGGCGAACGGTCGGGTCCGGCGAACCACATGGGGGCCATGTTCAATCCTTTGCACCCGACGGTGCAGGAGGCCATCATCCGATTGGCGAAAGAAATCGGGGAGCGCTACGCGAAGTATCCCGCGTTCAAGGGAATTTCCTACAACATGTTCTCGTCGTGCATCTGCTGGTACGGGTCAATTCATCTGGGCTACGACGACTACTCGATCACGTTGTTCGAGCAGGAAACCGGGATTGGCGTGCCGGTCGATCCGAAGGCCCCGGACCGGTTCTCGAAGCGGTACAACCATTTGACCTATGCGTGCAAACCTGCGTGGGTCGAGTGGCGCTGCCGGAAGATCCGCGAGCTGTTTGGAAAGATCCACGCGGCGTTGGCCGCATCTCGCCCAGACCTTCGCGTGACGGTGACGTTGTGGGATGAGACGACGGTGCCGCAGGTCTTGGGTTTCCCGACGACGGCGCATCAGATTGGGGCGCGCGCGTCGATGCTTGAGTTCTATCGCGAGGCGGGTATTGATATCACCATGTACGATGACGAGCCGGGGCTCGAAATCGACCGCGGCATGGGCAACTCGCGCGACCGCGGCGGCCACGGGGCGGGATCCAGCGCGGGCGTCAACTGCGCCATCGAAGACCAAACCATGTACCGCGATTTCGATTTCCTCGATCGGGACGCGATTGACGCGTGCCACGGAAACGATGTCCCCGGCGCGTTTATCTTCAATTGCTGGGTGGAGGCGTGGGGGAACCATGTGGGGTTCGAACCGGAGGCGAACGACCCGAATCTCGAAGTCGTGCGCATGATCGACGGCAAGCCCGCCGATGGCGCGTTGCGCATGAACTCAGAGTATCCGAAAGACGGCTTCTGGTGGGATTCGCAGTTGCGGATCACGCCGCCGTTTCAAGGGGGGGCGCATTTCCTCGAGCCGTACGCGCAAGCGGTCGCGGACCTGGACGCGTGCCGCATCACGCGCGGCGGCCTGTTCATGGACAAGGCCCACAGCGAGCAGGTGCAGCAATTCGCGCGGGCGTATCGCGCGTTGCCTCGCAAGAAGTTCGAGACGCGCGGTGAATCCACGGACCCCGTGGCCCTGCGCACGCTGGTGGACGGAGGGCTGAGGTACATCTACCTCGTCAATCGCGAGTACTATCCCGTGACCGTGGATATCGCGTTTAGTTCGGCGCCGGAGGGTATGCGCGATCTGGCAACCGGAGACCTTGTGGAGTCCAGTCAACTGTGGAAGCTGGAGCTGGGGCCCTACGATCTGCGTGTATTCGGCGTGTCGCCGACGGTGGATGCGTTGAACTGCGCCGTGACTCCGCCGGCGGATATCGTCGCCGTACTTGTCGCGCAGGCCGGTGAGGCGTCGCGCGCGTTTGCGTTGTTGCGGGCCGGCGGCAAATCGATACCGGGCATGGACGACCTGGAGAGGCGTATGCATGCGGCCGTCGAAGCGAAGCGCTACGCGTGGTTGCGGCGAGCGCTCTCCAGCTATATTGTGCGGAAGGCATTGGCGCTTTCCAAGACTTCATAGAATCCAGTGGACGCCCACTACGGGAGCCGATGGAAGCTTCGAGGTCTTTAACGCATGGGGGTCGTTGAGGTGACTGAAGGAATGCAGCGAGAAAGAACGCGAACGAGAGGCGCTCTCGTTTTCGCGGCCGGTATTTTTGCGTGGGCGGAGACCTTCATTCTTGTGGGTTTCCAGTACTACTGGGCGATCTTCAAAAGCTATCCGCTGTCCACGGAGAACTGGTGGACGGGATTGGCGGCGCTCACGCCGTTTCTGTTGTTGTTGATCATCGGTATTCCCGCGTGCGCCCTGCGGTTTCGCGTCGCCCTCGTGCGACTCGAGTCGTTGCTGCACCTGACGGCAAGCGCCCTCCTGTTTGTCTTGCTGGCCGTTGTGGCGACGCAAGACCCGTTCGACATGCTTGTTCCGTTCACGTGGCCATTTCACCTTTGGGCTATCGCAACGAGCTTTGTCGTGTTGGCCAATCTGGCGCGCCTGCAACGGCAACGCCTCGAATTGCCCGAAGCCGGCCGACCCCAATCTCGATGGGCTCTGGCCGCCGTGGCGGTGTTCGTCTGGGGTATTGTCCTGGGGACAGCCGTGGCCTCGAAATCGCCTGCATGGTGCTGGGCCGTGTCCCTCGCCGCGCACGCCCTGATGGCCCCCTACGCCGCCAAGCGGCCGCTCTCCTCCGTAGTCTCCGTTCCTTTGAGGCAACGCGCGGTGCGAGGCGCGGCCGTCATGCTGGAGACCGTCGCGCTCGGTCTTGTCGTATTGCTCGTGTCGATGCAGCTCGCTACGGCGACACGAATCATGGGTTCGCTCGAAGTGAAATTCGTCGAAGTCTTTCAACCCTACGTCTCGGGTTGGTTTCTCGTGGGCGTATTGTTCGCGATTCTCGCCAAACGCTTGAAGTTCGCCTGGCTCGCGCATGCCGTTGTGGTCGGCGTGGCGCTATTCGCCGTCAAGCAAGTGGGTCCCATGCTTCCCGCCCTGCTCGGCTATGCCCTCGCAGCTATGTTTATGGCCAACGCAAGGCAAACTACGCTCGGCTACGGCGTGTCCGCACTCGTCGTAACGGCCGTCTGGGTCCTTTCGATTGCCACCTACGCGTTTTCGGCCATGGTTCCAGACCCGGGCATGCCAAAGGACATGGCCAGCCTGATCCTCCAGTATGGGCACACGGCGCTGCCGATTGCATTCGCCGCGGCTGCCCTGCTGGCGTTGGCCTTGCGCTTCGCCAAAGAGGGCGCTTCGGGTCTCCTGGAGGCTCCCCATTCAGGCAGAGGGAAGGTGGGCCTCCTTTACGTGGCAATCATCGTCCTCGCCATCGCGCCCTCCCTCTACGTCATCGCGCTCAAATCGGGACCGCCCTTCCTCATGCAACGCGCGGACCGCATCCCCGTTAAAGAGCCCGGAGGCGTGTGCCACGCCGGATACTCGAGGTCCGACGACGAGTACGCAATCCTGGACCAATTGGGCGCGTCGATCATGCGCGTCGATTTTCACTGGTCGTCCTTCCAGCCCAATCCCGACACCTGGACCTTCGACGACAAAGATGCCTACGTCGCCGCGGCCGAAACCCACGGAAAGAAAGTCCTCGCCCTCCTCGACTTCGACAACAACGGCGTCGAACAAGATCCGGTCGGCAAAGAGCGAGATCTGTATATCGCGCCGCAAGACGTGCCCCTGTTCCTCGAATACGTCCGCCGCGTCGTCACGCACTACGGCGACCGCATCTACGCGTGGGAAATCTGGAACGAGCCGAGCCTGACCCGCTTTTGGGACGGCCCCGCGGAGGAGTTCTACGACCTCGCGAAACAAGTCGCGAACACGCTCCACGAAATAGATCCCAATCTTCGCGTGGTCGGCACGGCCATGCACGGTCCCCTCGGCATCTGGACGCCTCATCAAAGCGAAGGGTTGTTCGCCGCGGGCGCGATGGCCTACGTCGACCATCCCAGCTTTCACCTGTACGCCACCGATCCGCGCGCCTATCCCAACGAATTTTCCAAGTACCTCGCCCTCAACAAGAAGTACGGCCACGACGGGGCGCTCTGGATCACGGAGCTCGGCGACCCCGACGGCGGTTTCTATCCCTGGCGCGCCACGCCGGAGCAGCTTGCGGAGCACGCCATCAAGTCGTATACCACGGCGACCTCCTATGGCGTCGAAACGCTGGTTTGGTATTGCCTGCAAGACGGCAACGCGGAACAGCAGCGCGAACATCGCGTGGATTCCGAGTGCTTCTTCGGACTACTCGGCCCTGACCGTGAATGGAAACCTGCCGCATACGCGTACAGCCTGTTCAACACGCACTGTTCCAACAGCGAGCTTCGCTCCGGCCTCGTGGACCGCACCGGCGGTCTCACCGCACGCCAAGTCCGCGCATCGCTCTATCGGCGTGCGGACGGGGAGTCCACGCTGATTCTGTGGTATGACCCAGTCCTCTCCGGACAACGATCGGTCCGGGTCGCGTTGAACTTCGAAGATGCTGCCGATACGCCCGTCGTCCACGACATCGGTTCCAGCTACACCAAGCAACTGCTCGACGACGTCATCGACGTAAGCGAGCACCCGACCGTGATCACATATCGCGCATCCAACGCCGACGCGCCCGTGCATGTCGCGGTCAAGAGCGCTGTCGTCGATTCACTGCTGATAGTCTCACTTGCGGCAGGGGTTGTCTTCTCTGGGATGGCTTGTGCGGCGGCACGAAGGGATTAATGCGATAGGGTTAGCAGGAATTGTCAGAATATAGTAGAGATGCTAGTATTGCCTCAGCGCGGAACACGCTCGCCAAGTGAGGATCAACATGTCTATGTTCTGGCTTCGGCGTTTCGTATTTGGGCCAATCCTAGGCGCGGGAATAGTCTGCGTTATTCTGATAAGTCTGATGCTTTTCAAGCCCATGGCCGCGCCTGAGCTGACCAACGTTGTCTTTCTATTGGCACTCGGCGCAAGCAATGGCTTTTTTTGTGTAGCTGTATTGTGGCTTGGATCCGATTCCCCGCAGAGCGCTGCGGAACAGTCTACAAACAAGACGCTATTGGTGCGGGTAGTCGTGCGAATTGGGAAGACGCTCGCGATAGCCTTTGTCACTGGCGCACTGGCTGCGGTGTGCTACCTGGGGCTGAAGGAAGACACTTCCGTTGCGACAGCAGTTATGGTGGGAATTTTACTCTCTCTGCCCGTTGCGCTGGCCTATCTTGTATGCGGTAACCGGGCAAAGGCATGGGCTCGCACTATTGTCGATTTCTTCGTAACCTTCTCTCCCTAGCGATTCGGCTGTTGTGCGGACGGGATGGAAGAGAAGTGTGTCACGCGGTTCAGGGAGCATCGAGCGTAGCCAAGCGTGTGGCAAAAATTGGCAAGAAATGGTAGGATGACACCATCAACGAGCCGAGGCCGACGATCATGACGACACTCAACATATCTCTTCCCGATTCGATGCGAGGCTACATAGACGAGAAGGTCAAGGCTGAAGGATACAGCACCGCAAGCGAGTATGTGCGCGCACTAATCCGAGAGGATCAGAAGCGCCAAGCCCAGGAAAGCCTGGAGGTTCAGCTCTTGGAGGGCTTGACCAGTGGCTCGCCGGAAAAGCTGACCGCCGAGGGCTTCGACAGTATTCGAGACCGCTTGCGCAAGAAGAGCGGAGGACGTAAGGCGCGTGTCCCTAAGTAGAGTCTATGTCCGGCCAAGGGCAAAACAAGACATCATCGAACAGGCTGAGTACATAGCAGCGAGCAGCCTTGCATCGGCAGTGAGATTCCTGGACGAACTGCAACTCACATTTGGGGCCTTGGCTAAGATGCCCGAAATGGGCGCTCCCAGGTCCTTTCGAAATCCTGCCCTAAAGAAGATTCGAATGTGGCCGGTGAATGGATTTGAGAAGCACCTCATCTTCTACCGTCCATACAAAACTGGAATTGACGTTATCCGCGTCCTCTATGCCTCTCGCGACTATCACCGCATATTTGGCGGCCAACGGTGATGTATCGCCTCCATCGATTCCGACGGCACTACTCCGGCGCGGCGGCGAATCGCAGTTCCGAGTTGGGGTCCGCGATTCGCAGTCTAAATGTCCAGCCGCCGGTTGCGTTGGCTACTTTGACGGCGAGGGTGTTCCAGCCCTCGTTGAGCGGGAGGGCGACGTAGGTGGCGTCGCTGCGTGTGCGGAACAGGCGTTCATCCTGGATGCCTTTGCCGTTCACGTAGATTTGGCCGAAATCGTCGGCGCGGAATTCGGCATAGACCGTCTTCGCCTTTGGGCATTGGATGGCGCACGTTGCATATCCGAAGGTGTGATCGGGGGTCGCGGCAAGGTGCGCCAAGTTCACGAAGCCGCCTTCATTCTTGAGCGTCTGCCACGTCAGGGTCTTGTCGCCGTCGGCGAAGGTTGCATCGGCTTTGAACCCTTGCTCGGGACCGCGCGCCTCGAAGAGCTTCGGCAAGGACCACCGCGGGAACCACGGGAGCACCGTCGGCACCGTGCCCGCCTTGAACGGCCCCACTGCGTGCCACTCGTCCACAAAACGCAGATCCGATTCGGGAAACAGCGGCATGTTGCGTTCGAAGTTGTAGAGCGGTTTTCCGTCGTACGTCACCGCGCACCGAATGCGCGGCGCCGGAACGGCCTTTGCCGTGGCTACGTCGAAGGTCGCCTGAAAGTCTTTCCGTTCGCTCGGGGGAACCGTGTACGCATGCGTCAGACTGCCTTCAATCGGTTTCCATACGCCTCCGGCAGCGGGCAGCGTCTGAAAGGCAACGTCAACCGGCTTGGGCAATCCGTTGGCAATGGAAACGCGCACGCCCATTCGCGCCGTATCCGTGTCCAGTTCGCTCGGAGGCACCGCCTCTACCTTCACCACCTCGCGCGCGGCGCGCTGGAATTCTCGAGTCGCGATATCTTCCGGCCACGTCGCGCCGCCGGGCTCGATGTAGGCAATCTTTGCGTCGCCGTTCTCGACGGTGACGTTCGTGTAGTGCGCGAAATCGCCCAACTGCATGATCTGCGACTCGTCGCGGCGTGGCGCAAGCCCGCGCGTGGTGCTCACGATGATGTACCGCGCATCGTTGCGCCGTTCAAACGTAAGCCGGTGGAGATGCCCCGCGAACACCGTGTGGGCCCGGTTCCCCAGCGCCGTCTCGATTTGTTTCCACTCGGCGCTGTTTCCGTCCTGCCAAACGGGGACGTGCATGAAGACGAAGGTGTGCTGTGCGTTCTTGCTACGCTCAAGATCGTCCAGCGCGAACTGCACTTGCTCGGGACCAATCGTACTGTCGTTCCCCAGCCAGTGTTCGTGTGTGTTCAGGATAAGAAAGTGACAGCCCTTGTAGTCGAAGGAATAATAGGTCCGCCCGTTGTTTTTGAGCCACCATTCCTTCATGACGGGACTCGACATGTCGTGGTTGCCGGGCAGAATGAAGAAGGGGACCTGCAACGCGTTTGAATGCCGCCGGAATTCTTCCCATTCCTTGCCGATTTCGGCGGGATCCTGCGTATAGCCTTGAATCTGATCGCCGACCATGATTGCGAAATCGGGCCGCAAACGATTGATCTCCTGCATGGCGACGTCGAAGAGGGGCCACTCGGTAATGCCGCCGCCGGTCCGGTCGCCTACCACGACGAAGTGGAGCTTTTCTGCTTGGCTTGTCCACGCGGCATCGGTTACGGGAGTCCTGGGCAGCAGGACAGGCTTCAATGCCGCCGATTCCGCGGCATGCGCAAAGAGGGGCGCGGCCAACGCGGCCAACAAGAAAATGGAGAGGAGGCAACGTGAAATCTTCACGGTCATGTCCCTTCGTTCACAGTCCTCGGCGCACCCCCACGCCGTTCATAACCGTGCCGGAGAAGTCTACGAAGATTGGACGGGGGGATCAATGCTTCGGGGTAGGGAACGCGATAGGAGGGAGCGGGGTAGACGGGGATCCTTACGCCTGCCGGTCCGCTGCGCTGAGCCGCAGTATGCATAGGGGCTACACTAATGGTAGCATACGAAACGACAGATGTGTGGATGCCGCCTGGGGTGCGGCTACGGAAGGATGTGTCATGAAGCTTGCAGAGGCCCTATTGTTGCGGGGAGACGTGCAGAAGAAGGTGGTTTCGCTCCGTGCTCGGATTGAGCGGAACGGCTTGGTACAAGAAGGAAACGCGCCGCATGAGGATCCCAACGCCTTACTGAAAGAGGCACATGGAGTCATCGAGGAGCTTGAGGGTCTTGTGAAATCGATCAATCTCGCGAACCTCAAGCATACGCTCCCGGATGGACGAACCCTTACGGAAGCGATCGCAAAGCGCGATTCGCTTGTCCAGTGGCATTCGTTGCTTCAGGCGGCCATTTCCTCCACGCAACGCGAGCCGGACCGATATAGCGTGCGCGAGATCCGTTGGGTCGCCACTCTGGATACCGCAAGTCTTCAGAAGCAGGTGGAAGACCTGGCAAAGAAGATTCGCGAGATCAATGCGCTGATTCAAGAGACCAACTGGAAAGTTGAACTATAGTCTTTGGGGCGCCGCGCGAGCGCAAGGACCCCGGGTGTCCAGGGGGTTGAACAAATTCTGGACACTACTGGATCGCGGTGGGCAGCGAAGACACTTAGCCCCTAAGCCCATCACCGTGCACCGTTTACCACGTATCGCGCACCGATCACTACCATGTGCTGGTGGCGCCCCACCAGTCCTTCTCGCCATCGCCGTGATGCCTCCGCGCGGAGGCATCACGGCACTATCGTTTGCCTGAAGGATCCGAGCAACTCGCAGTCCGCGGCTCACCCTGCGCCGCGCTCGGCGATCGCGGCGCTACCGCTTGCCCGATGGCTACGGTTAACCCGAAGACGCCCGGCACGGAGACCGGGCGCTACAAGAGCACACGCAAAATCGTAGACGTTGTTTCGTGTCGTTGTCTCGTGCGCGCGTTGCCGTGTACCCTGTGCTTCGAACGCAGCCGTGGGGGCCGTGGGGAGTCTGACTATGAAATGCAGCGCGTGTATGCATGCAAAGCTATTCGGAGTACTGTTGGTTGCGGTACTTTCGACCGCGCCGCTTTGCCAGGCTCAAGATGTCCCGCCGAATGTTCAGGATGTTCTCAAGAAGGAGATAGTGCGAAGCGCGCCCGACTACACCGTGTACGTCCCGAAGAGCATCGACGGTAACACGCACGACACGGGCAACGAGCATTTCCTTGTGTTCGACGGTCCCGATGGTTCGCTCATGGCGGTGTGGACACAGAGCAGCCACGAAGGCGCGGGTGACCATCGAATCATGTTCTCGCGGTCGGACGACGAGGGCGTCACGTGGGCGGCTCCGTTGCGCATTGTTGGGCCCGACAAGCCTTCGCCGGACAGCAAGATGTCGAGTTGGGGATTCCCGCTGATCTCCAAATCCGGGCGCATCTACGTCGTGTGGAACCAGGAGCGCACGCCCGCGGACGTTAACCGGCAGTTCACGGGAAGCATGGATTGCAGCTATTCGGACGATATGGGAAAGACGTGGTCCGCACCGCAGACGATTCCCATGCCGAAGAGTCCCTACGACGATCCTCGCGAGGACGTGCTTTCCAACTGGATTGTCTGGCAGAAGCCTATCCGCGACCTGAAGGGCAAGTGGTTCACGGGCTTCACGCGGTGGGTGAGCGTAGCGCGCCGCACGCCGCCGCACGACAAATCGTGGACCGCCCTGGAAAGCGTGGTTGAGTTCATGCGGTTCGAGAACATCGACAAGAATCCCGAGCCGCGCGACATTAAGATCACGTATTCCGCGTGGGGCGACAAGGCGCTTCGTGTGCCGCACTATACGAATCCGATGTTGAGCATTGCGCAAGAGCCGAGTCTCGTGCGGCTTCCCGACAAGCGCCTCTTCTGCACCATGCGCACGATGACAGGCTATATTTGGTACACCGTCTCCAAGGACGACGGGCGCACGTGGGCAGCGCCGCGCCCGCTCCTTCGCAAGGACAAGGGGTTACCCATTCTCGAACCGCTGTGCTGCTGCCCAATCTACGAGTACGGCAAAGGGCGATACATTCTCTTGCACCATAACAACGATGGACGCTTCGAGGGGTGCAAGCCTGAAGACACCGGAAAGAACCGGCGACCCGCGTTCATTGCGCTTGGGGAGTACCGCCCGTACGCGGAGCAGCCGATCTGGTTCAGCGGGTCAAAGGTGTTCATGGACAACGACGGTTCGCAGATTGGCCCGCTGAAACGCATCGACATCGGCGTGTATCCGAGCGTCACCAAGCGCAACGGAGCCTTCGTACTGTGGCACCCCGAACGCAAGTTCTTTTTGCTTGGCAAGAAGATCGCGAATGAGTGGCTCGCCGAGTTGGATGTGCCGGAAAGGAGATAGGACCGATCTGTCCGATCCGACGGATCCGTCCTATTTCCGGCGTGCAACAAAGGCCCGCGCTCGTTCCTGGTAGCCATTCGTTGCCGGCTGTGGAAGCAAGCCGTATACTTCCCGAAGCTGACCTATCTGCACCGAGCGGTTGCCCAATTGCGGGCTGGAGAACACCAAATGCGCGGAGCGATTCTCTTGATGACCCTGTTGATGGCCACGGCCGCCTATGGCCAAGAGCCTGCGCCGAAGCGCATTCTCTACTTCACCAAGTGGGCGTCGTACTTCCACGAAATCCTGCCGTACAGCGTGGAGCGCATGAAGACGTGGGCGGAGAAGGATGGGGGATTCGTTGTCGACGCTACCGACGACTGTTCGCTTATCACGCCGGAGAATCTCGCGAAGTACGAATGTCTCGTGTTCTACACCAACCGCGAGTTGCCCATCTCGGAACCGAACCGCCAGGCTATCCTCGACTTCGTGAAGAACGGCAAAGGGTTTGTGGCTGTGCATTCGGGCACGGGCACCTTCTTCGAGTGGTTGCCTTACCAGGAAATGATCAACGCGATCTTCGATGGCCATCCGTGGACGCAGAAGGTGCGCGTCACGGTCGAGAGAAGTGAGCACCCGATTATGCAGGGCCTGCCGAAGAGCTTTGAGGTTTACGACGAGATCTATCAGCACACCAACTGGAGCCGCTCGGTAACGAGTGTACTCGCCAGTCTTGACGTGGCCAGCGTCGATTTGAATGCCAAAGGCGTCAAACGCACCGACAAAGACTTCGGCATCGCGTGGGCGCACCGCTACGGCAAAGGCCGCGTCTACGTCAATGTTCTCGGCCACACCAAGGAAGTTTGGGACGACGCCAACTTCGAGCGCATGATGGTGCAAGGCATCCATTGGGCGATCGGGGAACTCCCGCTCGACTTGCCCGAGAACGCACGGACTGGCCCGAAGTAGGACTCGGTCCTTGCGCCGGGTCTTCGCCGCGCATCACGTCATATCCAAGACGTCTCGTATCTTCCGTGTTAGATTCTCCGCGGTGAAGGGTTTGCTGATGAAATGCATGGAGTCTTCCACGACACCGTGATGCACGATGGCGTCATCCGTGTAGCCGGACATGTACATCACTTTTAGCTCCGGCCGTTCCGCCAACACGGTTTCGGCCAGTTCCCTTCCGCTCATCCCCGGCATGACGACATCCGTCAGCATCAGGTTAACGGCAATGGGATTTTGTTCGAGCGTCTGAAGCGCCTCTTTACCATTCGCAACGGACAGCACGGTATACCCAGCCTCTTGGAGAATGCGCTGGGTCATCCTTCGGAGCGATGCATCGTCTTCCACGATGAGAACGGACTCGGTGCCCGTCGCGGTCACGCCTGTCCGATGCGCGTGGAGCCTTGGGCTCTCCGCCGTTTCTGCGAGCGGCAGGTAGATCTTGAAGGTCGTCCCCAAACCCACTTCGCTGTAGACCTGAATCTGACCACCGCTTTGCCTCACAATGCCGTAGACGGTGGCAAGACCGAGTCCCGTGCCTTTACCGACTTCCTTGGTGGTGAAGAAGGGCTCGAATACTTGCTGAAGCGTTTCTTTGCTCATTCCCACTCCGGTGTCGCTCACGGAAAGCAAAACATAGGCGCCGATGGCTAGAACGATGTGTTGTTCGGTGTAAGACTCGTCCAATTCGACGCGCTTGGTTTCAATCGTGAGTCTTCCGCCTCTGGGCATGGCGTCTCGTGCATTGACCGCGAGGTTGATGATCACTTGCTCCATCTGCCCCGGGTCGACCTTCACGCGGACGATGGCGTCGTCCGGAAAGAAAGCGAGCTCGATATCTTCTCCGATCAACCGGCCAAGGAGTTTCTTCACACCCGCAAGGAGCTGGTTAAGATCCAGCACTTCCGGCTGCAGGACTTGCTTCCGGCTGAACGCGAGTAGCTGGCGCGTCAGCGCTGTGGCTCGTTCCCCAGCGCTGCGAATTTGCTCCAAGTCCGTGCGCATCGCGTCCGTGGCGGGGAGTTTCTTGAGCAGAAATCCGAATACCCATTGATAACGCTGAGCAGGTTGTTGAAGTCGTGCGCCACCCCGCCCGCGAGGCGGCCCACGCTCTCCATCTTCTGCGCTTGACGGAATTGCTCCTCCATGCGCTTGCGCTCGGTAATGTCGATGTGGGATCCGATCATGCGTACCGGGACACCACCCTCGTCCAGCATCAGCGAGGCTTGCACGAGAATCCAGCGATACGAGCCGTCCTTGTGGTGAAAGCGAAACTCGTGCACATAATCAGGCCGACCTTCTGCGAGGAAGGCCTGAACGGCATGAAGCATCCGGTCAAGGTCTTCTGGGTGCAACCGGTTTTGCCACTCGCTGAGGCTGTCGGAGATCTCGTG
>JBAZRU010000056.1:0-16628 GCA_041662805.1 Candidatus Hydrogenedentales bacterium
AGCAGGAGTATCTGCACGTTCTTGATCTCATCATCCACGACACGGAACGTTTGCTCGCGGAAGGCGGCGACCTCTATTTCCTGATGGAGTATGCGCGAGAGGCCCCCTTCGCGCAGCAGCCATCCCGGAGTCTATTCATCGACGGAGAATTGGCGGCCATGATTGCCGCGCGCCGCTTTGTCGAAGAGCGCACGTTTTCAAAGACGCTGAACGAGCGCGTGGACTTAATCGTCGAGCGGATGAGCCAGAGCCCCGTGTTGTGTTGCGAGAGTTATCCCAACGAGTGCTGGATGTTCTGCAACGCCGTCGCCCTCGCCGCCGTTAAGATGAACGACGTGCTGGATGGCCGGGACCATTCGGCCTTCCTTAAAGCGTGGGTGACCTCCGCCCGGGAGCGGCTCACCGATCCGAAGACAGGCCTTCTTGTATCGTCGTTCACTTACCAAGGCCACGCGATGGACGGTCCCGAAGGGTCGACGCTGTGGATGACGGCCCATGCGCTGCAGGTGGTCGACGAAGATTTTGCCAAGAGCCAGTACGACGGGGCGCGCCGAGCGCTCCAAGGCTCCTGCCTCGGATTTGCCTGGGCCAGGGAATGGCCGGAGACGTGGCGAGGCCCGATGGACGTCGATTCCGGGCCGGTTATCCCGGTGTTCGAGATCAGCGCAGGATCCAGCGGGCTGGCGTTCGTAGGGGCAGCGGCATTCGGCGACGAGTCGTACTACAAGCAGCTCGCGGCAACGCTGCGCTTCTCGGCATTTCCATACGAACGGCGCGGCGAACTCAAGTTCTGCGCAAGCAATCAGGTGGGCGACGCCGTGTTGCTGTATTCGACGGTGCTGGGGCCACTATGGGAAGAGGTGCGCAGACGCGAGCACGCGGGAGGCGGCAATTGAACGCGCCGCGAGAACTACTCCGCTGTATCCGCGAGGCCAAGATGTGGTCGCCCGCTGGATTCCTCACGCGTGCGGCTTTGTTCTTGGTGCTGTACGTTATCTTCGACTTTGCCGGAGCTCGGGCCTACACGACCTTCCTCTCCGGCACAGTGCCACAGGGAGCACTTGGCCAAGGCGTGAGTGGCTACCTTGGCATCACTTATTTGCTGCTCTATTTGCTTGCATTCGTGGTCGCGCCGATTCTCGTGATCGCGGCGGCAATCTTCTGGTGGGTCGAGCGACGGCTCGCGTCGCGCGCCCGCATGTTATGATTTCGTGATGGCAACCCTCGCACAAATTGCGAGAAGGAAGGGGGAACAGAGATGAGAACCGGCATGTACATCCGCGGGCTTTCGGGAAGCCTCATCGTGGGGCTTATGGTCTTTGGCCTTTCCGCGGCAGCGGAAGAGTTGGCGCCCAAGTCGCCGCACCACCGCGCCACAATCCACCCGTCGATTGTGAATCTGGAACCGGGGGCCGAACAGGCATTCAAGGTCGTCTTGGTGGCGACGCGGCTCATGGCCGCCGCGGCGCCGAAACAAGTGACGTGGACTGTAAACGACATTCCTGGCGGCAACGATACACTTGGCACGATCGACGCCGCGGGCTTGTACCGCGCTCCCGCACAAGCCCCTGTTCCCCGCGAAATCCACATCGTGGCCGAAGTCCCCGAGTCCGCCAACCGGTTTCTGTTTGCCACGGTTATCATCGGCAAGACGCCGCCGACCTACCGGGGAATTCACGTGTGGTCGGAGCCGGTCGTCAGCACGGAGACGGGCCGCACCGAGCACATGCTCGACCCGCATGGCATCGCAGTCGACAGCGAGGGAAATCTGATCATCGCCGACCAGCGCGGCAATCGCGTCCTGCGGTTTGCCAAAGATGGCAAGTACCTTGGGGAATTGGGGAGCGGCAATGGAAGCAAAGAGGGACAATTCACGGAGCCGCGCATCGTCGCGATTGCCGCGGACGGACGCATTTTCGTTTCGGACAGCAAGGGCGACCGGCCGCGCATCCAAATCTTCAGCCCCAAAGGCGAGTTTCTGAAGATGTTCGCGGAAAAAGGACGGCCGGACGGCATGCTCCTGCGATGCCATGGCCTGTCTTTCGACCCGAAGGGCCGGCTATTTGCATCAGACGTAGACAACATGCGCGTCAATGTCTATACCGACCAGGGCGAGTTTCTGTATCAATGGGGCGAAGAAGGAGAAAATCCCGGCCAGTTCAACGCGCCGCATGGCGCGTACGCAGACCGTAACGGCGATGTGTTCGTGACCGGGTACTATGGTCCGACGCAGAAATTTGACGCGCAAGGGAATTTCGTCATGGCCTTTGCGCATGGCGATCCGCCCGATGGACCCGTGTACTTCCACAACGTCGCCGGCGACCAATGGGGCAACGTCTTTTGCATGGTGCGCACGCAAGCGGGCTATCAGGGCGCACTATCGAAGGCCGGCGGCAAAGACGTCAGCATCGCGAAGTACAACAACAACGGCGACTTCATCACGAGCTGGGCGTTTTCGACGCCGGAGCACGAGGAAACGACCTGCGCGGTTGATGCGGACGGAAAGGTATATGCCCTGTTCACAGGAGGCAAGGGATCGGGCGTCGAAACATTTGAAGAGGAATAGGCCGGATCTAGATTCCTGCTGTTTCTATATGGACATCGTCAGTGCGGCGGCGTAGTCCTGAGCACGCCGCGAACCGCAATCGAGAGCGCCGGCTTCGGTGAAGCCGGCGCTCTTTGATCAATGCGCTCCGCTGCCATTTGTCTTCATCGGCGCGTCGCTACCCGGCGCGCCGCTCTTTATCGAGGATGGCGGCCAACTCCCGTAACAAGGCGGCGCCATCGCCCCGATAGGCGCTGCCGTGCTGGCAGGCAAGCGTTGCCGGGTTGAGCGAGGCCAAGCGCTCCAGGATTGCGGTCGTGTTCGTGGCGTGCGCGTAGTAATCCATCGGCTTACGCATGGCTTCGCTGGCCGACAGGATCTCCGACTCGGTGACGGGTGGCGTGTCCGCACCACCTTGCGTGAACAAGTCGCCGCAGAGCAGCGTGCCGCTGGTCTTGTCAAACAGGATGCCACAGTCCCAACCATGCGGCACGTGCGGCGTGTAGATCCATTGCCACTGCTTCTTCCCGGTCGAAAATTCGTCTCCGTCGGCCAAGGCTCGGCAGGGGCGAATGGCGTAGTCGCTGAGTGACGTCATCACGCCGATCTGGCTTGCAAAGGGCACGGCTTCTGGCGCTACCGCGAGAAACTCGTTCACCGCGCCGGATTCGTCACCTTCGAAATGCGAGTAACCTACGTGGCGGATGCTTTCGAGGGGAATGACTTTCGCAATTGCTTCGGACACGAACGGGAACCAGCGGCGCCAGCCCGCGTGAAAGACCATCGGCTCATCATCGACGATCAGGTATTGGCTGAGATTAAAGCCGCCTGGAATGCCTGCCGTTACCAAAGGCGTATTGATGCGGTAGATTCCCTGTGCAACTTCATCGATACGAGTTCCGGTGTGGGAGTTGGTCTGCATAGCGTCTCTCCTCGCTTGAATAGGGGTGTCACCCGTTGGATAGCCAATTCTCACTCTACCATACGGCGCGGACTCTTCTTCCAACTCGCAGTGCAACAAAGCGGCTCCTGTAGATAGAAGTCGTTTCACGGGCGAAGGCAGATGAAACCCGAGCCGGCATGCCAGGCAAGACTCGCGTGCCGGAAGGAATGGGGCTGCCCGATCTCGGTCGTGGATTGACTTCGCTGCGGCTGCCGCGCTAACGTGAGGCATGATTACTTCAATGAGAACTTCGAGTCGTGAGTTTGTCCGGTGGGGCCTTGCGGGGCTGCTGCTGAGTGTTGTGGTTGCGAGTAGCGCGGTGGCCGCGGACCCATCGCCAAGTGCGTTGGAGGCGGATTCGACAGGCTGGAAGGACATTACGCCGGCCGCCGATCTGAAGGGTTGGACGCGTGTGCCGGTTCCACCAGGCGCTCCGCTTGGCAAGCAGCAATGGCACGTCGATGACTCCGGCAAGGTGCTGGTGTGCGAAGGCGACGGCGGACACGACATGTTGCTGTGCGACCGCGAGTTCGGCGACGCCGTGTTTCACTTCGAATTCCGATACACCAAGGTCGAAGGGAAGACCGGATACAACAGCGGCGCCTACGTGCGAAACTCGAAGGAAGGCGCTATCTGGCACCAAGCGCAGTTTGGCGACGCCGACGGCGGCTATCTCTTTGGAGAAACGCCCGCTGCGGACGGGAAGAAGAAGTCCTTCTCGACGAAACCAGAAGTGACGGACAGCCGCGTGAAACCCGCGGGCGAGTGGAACACGCTCGAGATCACCGCGAGCGGCAACACGATAACCCTTTGGGTCAACGGGGCCGTCACGTGCGAAATGAAAGACTGCGGAAGCCCGAAGGGCCTCGTCGGATTTGAAGGCGAAGGATTCCGAATCGAATTCCGCGAGATCAAGGTCAAGAAGCTGAAGTAGACCGGGAACGCAAGCAGTCTTGCCGCCCCAGCGTGGCGCACTACTGCCTGTTCACCTCACAATTGCTTGGTCAGTCGCGTCGATGAGCTTCAGGAACTTGTCATAGGCACTACCCAGGTTGGGTTCCTTATCTGCGGGGACGCCGAAGATGTAGATGCCAAACCCTAGCCTGAACGGTTCGCCCTTCCGCACAACCGTTGAATCCGGCGCAACGGCGTTGTCCTTGGGGGCGGTCATGGCCTTCTTGCCGAACGGATTCGCCACGATCAGGCCGTAGTCGCGCGAGTGAAACCACGAGACGCGAAAGTTCTGGGGATCCGGCATCACGACCGCGCCGCACCGTGTGGCATCGATAACGCCCGTCGCCGCACACCAATCCGCTGATATGCCCCAAGTCCCCTTTTCGTTAGCCCCGCCATTGCTGTTGAGAATCGCGCCCGGACCGAACGTGACCGTAAGCGGCGTGTTCAGGCGTATCCCCAGTCCCATTTCCTCCTGATCGCCAAACGCGAACTCCGCCTGCTCCGAGCGAAACTCGCTCTCGGATACCAGGAAGTATCCGGCCTCGTCTACGTGAATCGAGTAGGTGCAGGTTTCCTCGCAGATCGGATCCCCTTGGCCGTCTGCCCGCTCGTATCGATTGACCACCGTGAATCGGCCAGTGTTCGTCTCCTCGACGAAAGGCTCCACAAACCTGACGTGCCGAACGCGCGCCTTGTTGCGCCAGTAATCGCTGCCGCCAAGGTCTCCGAAGGCAAGCCACACGCCGGGGTGAAATGCAGGGTGGTCGTCATTTCCTTTGTTCGCCACCGGATCGGGGGGATGATTGCGGGTGACTTGGATTCCACCAAGCGTTTTGACTTGGCAGAAGTACGGACGCGGAATCGCCGGGTCTTCGAACACATACGTCGTAATTGTCCGGTCGCCTACTTGGATGTCGATACGTCCGGCGTCTTTCTTGAAGGAAACCTTCGAATTGTCCTCCCCCGCGAGGGCTGAGGGAAGCAGCAGCAAGACGATTGATAGCAACACGGCCGACGCCGCAGTTGGGCAGAACCATCTATTCTTCATCGGGAGACTCCTCTCTCGCTCACGTCTCTGTACCGTTCGTACACGCCCGGCCTTCCCAATCGTCATGATTACGGCAACCATGTGATTTCCTCCCCTTCGCGCACGTTGTCAGGCTTGCCGGCCGCAACTTCCTTCTGCAACAACTCCGGATACGGCAGGTTGCGAAGGCTCATCCATGCGTCGGATTGGTTGAAGAGGAACACGCCGTCGGCTCCGGCTTGATACCATTTCAAAACGCCATCGGCAATCTTGATCGGACCATACTGAAACAAAGGCGAGCGGTCGGCTTTGTCTTCTTCCGGCGTGGGATCGTGCAGGTTGGCCATCAACGAATTGCCTTCGAAATCCATGGACGAGCAGTAGCGCGGGTAGCAACGGACTTTGGTGCCGCGGCACAGATCGAGGTAACGCGCTACCTCGCGGCCTTCAGGCATGATCAGGTCAACCAACGACTCGCGCACCCACGTCGCGACATCGAGGCCTTGTTGTTCGGGCGTGCGCCCTTCGTACCACGTGGGGCCAGCAAACGACGCATTGAGCGCAAGGTGCTTGCCGCGTTGTTCGCCGATGCGGTCGAGTCCTTTGCGCAGCTCGCGCAAATAATCCGTCATGTGCTCGGGCTTCTCCTCGCCAGCCTCGAAGTTGTAGCGACAGCGTGAGAAGTCAACGGTAAGCCCGTCGATGTCGTAATTGGCCGCCGTGTAGAGCATGAAATCCCGAAAGAAGTCGCGCACCTCCGGCAAGGCCCAATTCGCCGACCAGCCGGCAGCGCCGCCGGTCTTGAGGAACCATTCGGGATGCGCGCGCGACTGGTCCGTGCTTCCGCCTTCGCTGGTGCGTTGCGAGACGTAGATTCTAATCCCAATTTCGTGGCACCGATCGGCCAGCGTTTGCAGCACGTCGAGTCGGCGCATCTGAAAACTCTTCTCCACACGATCGTACCGATGGTCGCCCAAGCGGCCGCAAATGGGCCCGTAGCCGGTGAACCCCGTTGACATGGGATGGGGGAAGTTGGTGGCGAAGGTCGTTCCTTCGCACCAGTTCAACGCTTCGACGTTGCCGTATTGGAATTGTTCGATCTGTTGCAGGATGCAGTCGAGGTCTTCGGTGCCCCACATCCAGACGAGGGACATGCCGTCGCGATCGATGATGACTCCCTTTCGTCCCGGGGCGGTGGCTTTGGCTTGGGCCGCCTGCTGCACCTCGGCGGGGTCGCGGCGAATGAGCTTGATAGCGGCAACGTGCGCATTACACAGGCCCCACCACAAACTCTGATACGTTCCGTGCGGTTGGCGAAGGTGAATATTCTGTGCTGTGAGGTCCGCGGTTTTCCAGAAGACTTCAACGAGCTTTCCTGCGCTGCCTGGATTCAATGGCCACGAGTCGATCGCATATTCCCATGGGTCTATCGTGCCATAGACCTTGTCTCGGGTGAGCTTAATATCGATTCCGCCACCGAAGTCTGGACGGTACGTGCAGACCCAGATGTCGTACACACCCTGGAGGGAAACGGGATAGGTCAGCGAAGGAGCGATGCACGTCTCGGGTTTGTCCTTGTCGCGCGCTTCGACGCACAGTGCCTTACCGTCCGCGCCGCCGGCGGTCTTGTACGGACGCAGCCACCACTTGCCCTTCACGTTCTCCTGCCCAACGGCTGCGTGCGGAAAACACCGCGCGAAATCGCTGAGGATAACCGTGTCGCCGATCTCCGGTGTCCGACCCGATGCCAGATCGGCGTCGGTCAATACGCGCGATGTGTCATCCGCCAGGCTTGCCGTCACCGTGAACGCGATAATGGTTGCGAGACTCAAGAGGCATCTCATGATTCTTTCCTTTCGTGTCCTCTCCGATAGAAATGTGGTGTGTGTCTGCGACGGCCGTCTCGCGAAACACCTCAGAATGGATTGTCGTCTTCATGATGGAGGTTGTCAAAAGGGAAGGCTCACCTGCGCACGGCGATGTCAAGGAGGCGATGCAAACGCGTGATGCGGGTAGGGGTAGAAGTGTCGCAGGATGCCGGCCTCGGATCGTGGTTAAGTGCGATGCCATGACCTTGCGGAAGCGGTATTGACGGTGTCGACCAACAAGGCTAGTATGCCCTCGGACCCGTCCGCGATGGAGGTGAGCGGGACCTTGGGGGACATTGCTTGTCAGTATGCTTTCCGGGGATGGAGTTGCACCAACCCCGGGTCACACAGGGGGAAATCCAATGCAGAAGAAGGGCTTTACGCTGATTGAATTGTTGGTCGTTATTGCCATCATAGGCATCTTGGCGGCGATTCTGCTTCCGGCACTGGCCAGGGCGCGCGAGGCCGCCCGCCGGGCATCGTGCGCCAACAATCTGAAGCAGATGGGGATCGTGTACAAGATGTATACGAATGAATCCAAGGGAGAGAAGTACCCACCCAAGACGACGGCCGGCTTGAACGCTTGTCCGTATATGACCTCGCTGTATCCCGAATACTTGACGGACCCGATAGTGATGGTTTGCCCGTCCGACCCGGAAGCGCCTCAGATTGAAGATCCCGATTACGATCTCGGGTTCTACGGCGCCGATGGCAACGTGGACATGGTGAAGTTCGACACCAACGCGGACCGTTCGTACATGTACCTTGGATTTGCATTCCCGAAGCAGCGGGATGAGTACTTGGTGGACTGGCCCGGTTTCCCCGATGACCTGATCGCGGCGATGGCCCCCATGTTCATGTCGCCCGACCAGGACACGACAATTCTGCATCCCACGCTGGGTGAGATTAAGGTGCCGAGGCTTCGCGAGGGCATCGAGCGGTTCTTCGTTTCAGACATCAACAATCCGGCCGCTTCGGCCTCGGCCCAATCCGATATGCCAGTCCAGTGGGACATCGTGGCCTCGGAAGTGAGCTGGTTCAATCACGTTCCCGGCGGAGCAAATGTCCTGTACATGGACGGACACGTCACTTTTGTGAAGTATCCGAGCAACGAGTTCCCGGTTACCTCGTGGTTTGCCACGCTGTCCGAGAGAGTGGGCTGGATGGGGTAACCCCCGGAACATAGGCTTCATCGGAAGTTGAAGGGGATGCTCGCTTCGAGGAGCATTCCATCTGCTATTCGCAGAGCAGGGCTCGCGTGGCCGGTATGTCGAACAACTCACGCAGATACGGGTTGAGGAAACGGCCCTCGGGGTCGAGGTGCGCGCGCAGCGCTTGAAAGGCATCCCACTTCGGATACGACGCGGCCAGGTCGCGTGACGCGAGACTGTGGAGCTTTCCCCAGTGCGGGCGCCCGTCGTACTTTCGAAAGATGCGTTCGGCGTGGTTGAAGTAGGCGGCGTAGTCCATGCCGTAGTACTGGTGCAACGAGATGGTGACGCTGTCGCGGCCGTAGAAGGGGCTCAGCCAAAGGCCGTCGCCTTTCACAAAGCGGTATTCGATGGGAAAGCTTACGCCGATACGTTCGGACTCGACCCACTGCACGACTTCGCGCAACGCGGCAGGGCCATGTTCCGCCGGCAGGGCGTATTCCATTTCGTTGAAGCGCACGAGCCTGCGCGTGGATAAGACTTTGTGTCCATCGTCCACCTCTTCGCGGCGGGTGGCGCTGCGCGATGTGAAGCGGCTGAGTGCGGGGCACCATCGCGGGTTGATACGACCCAGCCTGCACACGAGACCGAAGAAGGCGTTTTCGAGCAATACTTCGTCGAGCCATTTCATAGCGGGCCGGGTCGAAACCGGTGCCTCCGTCGCGCGATGCCACTTGGCCATGGCGATGTTGGTGTGGGGGAAGACGAAGAATTCGTAGTGGCGGCACTCGCGCGAAAACGCATCGGCCTTTTCGAGGGCCTCGTGCACAGGCAGCGTATCGGCGACATAGTGGAGCCGGTAGGAAGGCACGAGTTTCAGGCGGACTTTCGCGAGCACGCCGAGAGTCCCGAGCGATACAGCAGCGGCTTTCAGCAAATCCGAGTCTAGAGGGCACTCCACCAACGAGCCATCCGCGGCGACCAGAGTCGCCGATTGGATGAACGAAGACAAGCACCCGAATTCCGTGCCCGTCCCATGCGTGCCTGTGCTGACGGCCCCCGCAATGGACTGCACGTTGATGTCGCCGAGGTTGGGCATAGCGAGGCCATGCTCGTCGAGAAGTTGGTTGAGTCTCCATAGTTTGGTGCCCGCGTAGACGGTTGCCTCGCACGCGGCGCGGTCCACGTCCTCCAATCCCTGCATGGCGTCGAGGGAGATCAACGTGCCGTCGGTGGCGACAAGGTCGGAGAAGGAATGCCCCGAGCCAACGACCCGTATGGGCGGCGGCCCATTGCGCACCACGCGTTGAAGCTCCTCTACGCTTGACGGGGTCTCGATGCGCGCGGGAGCGCAACGCACACGGCCGGACCAATTCGACCACTTCATGTTTCCCACAGCGTCACCTCGCGTATTGGGTGCGCCAATGTAGTTTGCGGGGCGCGGGGAATCAACCCAACGGCGTTCGGTTGCGTCGCCATGCGGCGACTGGTGCCGGCACAATCCCCAATGGTAGTGTGATTGCCACGTTGTCCATTGGGGGGAGAATGCCATGGCACGCGTATTGACTGTATTGGCAGCGCTTCTCAGCATGACCTCGCCTGTCCACGCCGCCGACAGCGCTTCCGCGAGTGGCACCCAAGCCGTCGCGCCGTTCCGGTACCATCCCGAGGGCGCTGACATTGTAATCGTCAATGGCAAGAACCATTTCAATCGGCCGCTGTACGGAAGCAACACGATCTTCTTCGTGTACGCGGGCGATCTGCCGGAATTTCTCCTTTCCTTGCCGGGGAAAGGCGGGACAATGTGGTTAGGGATTTCGAACGGCACGGCGTCGAAGTGGCTCTCCGAAGCGGATACCGTCGTTGCCCGCTACCGCGCGGGCGCGATGCGCTACGAGATTCGTGACGCTCTGCTTGGCCCCGGAACGCTTACCATCGACGTAGTCCCGATGGGCGAAGCCGAGGGTACATTCTTGCAGATCGCGACTTCGGCAGATGCGGCGCCCGTAGACTTAACGTGGGCATTTGGCGGGGCGTCGGGATTCATGAAAGGCGCGTGGAATTTCGACACGGCCCGTTACACGCCGGAAGCCTCCTTGTTGTTCCAACCCAGCGATTGCGCGGAAAACGCGTTCACGGTCACGGACACGGTGTTTGAACTGCGGGCGCCGTGTCATGGCACGCGGCCCGTTGCCGGTACAGCGCCAGCGGGATCTGCGCAGAAAGTTGCCGACGCCAGCGCGGCGCAGTCGCCAAATACGCTCTGGGAATCGACAGCCCAGCAACTTCCGCTTCTCGCGGGACGCCGCCCCCTGAAGGCGGGCGAAACGCTCGTGCTTTCGTTGGAGTGGCTTGCGGAGAACGGGACGGCTCTGCCGCCAGACCAAGTACCGGCTGCGCTGGCCGCTGCCGAGGCGCATCGCGCCGCCATCGCCGAACGCGTGCGCGTCACGACGCCAGACCCTTACATCAACGCGGCAGTCCCGGCGATATGCGCGGCGGCCGACGGACTCTGGGAACCGCCCACCTACGCGCACGGCGGCGTGGCGTGGCACATGCCGTATCTCGGTTGGCGCGGCGCGTACATCGCCAGCGAGTTCGGGTGGAACGATCGCGCGAAGATTCATTTCCGCACGTTCGCGAAATACCAATTCCAGGAACCGGCCACGAGCCAGGCGCGTCCCGACCCCGAGTATAACCTCGCCCGGCAAGCGCCCGATTCCGTGCTCTACACGCGGGGCTACATCCCCAACCATCCCGTCGAAGGCGAGAAGGGCCAGTGCGACATGCAGCAGGTCTACTTCGACCAGCTTCTGTGGCACCTCCTGTGGACAGGCGACTTGGAGTTTGCGAAGGAAATGTGGCCCGTATTGCAGGAGCACTTCGCGTGGGAGAAGCGTTGCTTCGATCCGGACGACGACGGCCTCTACGAGAATTTTGCCAATACCTTGATCAGCGACGCCCACCACTACAGCGGAAGCCCCTGCACGCAAGCATCGGCCTACAACTACCGGTCGCTGCGCATGGCCGCGAAACTTGCAGCTCTCTTGGGCAACGACCCCGAACCGTTCCAGCGCGAGGCCGATAAGACGCTCGCCGCGATGAACCGCGTATTGTGGATGCCGGACGTGGGGTGGTATGCGGAGTATCGCGATCTGTTGGGCCTGCAGCGTCTGCATCCCAGCGCCGAATTGCCGTCGGTCTATCACCCTATCGATTCCGGCGTGCCCGACATGTTTCAAGCCTATCAAATGCTCCGCTACGTGGACACCGAAATCGAGCACGTGCCTGTGGAAGGTAACGCGGCCGTTCTGTGGGCCTCCAATTGGGTGCCGTACATCTGGAGCACCCGCAACATTCTGCCCAGCGAGGTGTCGCACACAGCCCTCGCGGGTTGGCAGGCGGGCCAGCGCGACATTGCCTGGAACCTCTATCGCGGGGCCGTCGTCGATGCGATGTACGCGGGGCGCGTCCCCGGCAACTGCGTAGGCACCTCGGAGCATGATGGACGCTGGAGCGGGGCGTGCAGCGACTTTTGTTGCTCGGTGGGCATGTTCGGGCGCGGATTGGTCGAGGGTCTCTTCGGGATCGTTCCGGACCTGATCGACGGGGAATTGCTGATACGTCCGGGGCTGCCGCGAGACTGGGAGTCCGCGTCCATCGATACACCCGAAGTAGGCTATACCTACACGCGCACGGGCGAGACGGAGCGATTCGAGGTGCGGTCGAAGCTGAGCCGCCCGGCGCGTTTGCGGCTGCGCGTCGCGGCGCGCGCGGTACAGATTGCCGAAGTTACGGTCAACGGCCAGAAGTCCGATTGGATAGGCATTCCCGCGGTGACCGAGCCGGTGATCGAAGTTGTTGCCGGGAATGCGGACGGGGTCACGATTGAGATCCATTGGCAGGGCGATGCACCGGCGCGTGTGCAGTGCCCCGATGTCGTCGGTTTGGGCGAGCCGTTTGTCGCCCAATTCGGCTTGGCGCAGGTGCGCGAAGTGAATGACCCGCAGAAGACGTTGAAGGATCCCGTGTTCGAAGCGGGCCAATTGCGAGCCGTTGCCGCCGGCCAACTTGGACATCGCACGGCTTTCGCACGACTCGAACAAGGCGGCCTCGCGTGGTGGGCGCCGGTGCCGTTTGAGATTCGTCCGCCGTTGGTAATCCGCGATACAAGCGTCGATTGGCTGAGCGGACAAGTGACGCTTGCGTTACGTAACAATACGGATAATCCGATTGCTTGTCCCGCGACAGCCGCGTGCGCGGATGCAAACGAGACTGTGGCTCTGCAAGTGCCGCCGCGAGCGCAGTCCGACGCGATTCGCGTGCCAGCCAAGAACCTCGTGCCCGGCCACAATCCCATCGCGCTCGATCTCGGTCAAGGGCGCGTGATTGGCGGCGCGGTGGTGGATTGGCAAGCGCCCGCGGCCGAGCGTCAACTCGCATTCGAGTGCGTCGATCTCAACGGCGTCTTTAACGACCGTGTTTCGGAAATCTTCAAGCACGAGTACCTTTCGCCGCGGTCGCCATATTGCTCGCTGCAAATTCCTCTGCACGGATTCGGCGACTGGAACTACTGCGGCAAGACGAATACGCCCGCGATTGACGATTCCGCGTTGCGCGCGGCGGCGGGCGAGGCGGGCCGGTTCGTGAGTCCGCAAGGGATTCCCTTGGCCACGCCTG
Organism: Candidatus Hydrogenedentales bacterium; assembly: GCA_041662805.1. Lineage (GTDB taxonomy): Bacteria > Hydrogenedentota > Hydrogenedentia > Hydrogenedentales > SLHB01 > JAIBAQ01. The sequence continues at coordinate 13,172 of JBAZRU010000056.1, forward strand.
GCCCGGGCGATAAGCCCAACGTCGTATTCACGTCGCAGTGGGACAACTTCCCCAAGGACGTGTCGATTCCCGTGGCAGGCCGGGCGCGGCACGCGTGGTTCCTCGTGGCGGGCTCGACCCACCCGATGCAATCGCAATTAGACAACGGCGAGATTCTGGTGGCGTATGCAGACGGCCAATCGGAGCGGCTTCCCTTGCACAATCCCACGACGTGGTGGCCCATCGAAGCCGACTACGACACGCAGGTTGATGCCTTCTGCATTCCGGGTCCGTATCCGCCGCGCATCGATCTCGGCGTCGGGCGCGCGACCCTCTTGGATTTGTCGTTGAATCCTGAAAGGGATTTGCAGTCGATCACGGTGCGCTGTCTCTCCAACGACATCGTCGTGGGCTTAATGTCGGTAACGCTTCTGAGGCCATGACGGCCTTCAAAGGGAGGCAGCCGAGGGCGGCTTCCCCACATATTGACGCGTACGTTCCCATTGTGGGGCGGCCGCCCTCGGCTGCCATTTCTTGGGATTGAGTGTGGCTGGATGGCCCTCGGGGCCATGAGTCGGGTCCTTTCAAACGGGGAGAGTCATATGCTTTTCAGGTTTTCGCATGCGCTTTGCGGCGTGTCCCTGCTATGCCTATTAGTTGCCAATGCTTGGGCGCAGTCTCGCGAGACGTTGAGCCTCGACGGCGTCTGGGACTTCGCCACCGATCTCGACAATCAAGGCGAAGTCGAGAAGTGGTTTCTGCCCGGAGCTACCTTGCCCGCGATGCCCTTGGCGGGGTATGCCCCGACCGCGAACGGCAAGATCCACGTGCCCGGCATTTGGGACAATCAGGGCTACGGCACGGCGACAGACAAAGTCCGCCACAACCTCGTCGGGAAGGGTTGGTACAAACGGCAAATCGAGATTCCGTCGGCTTGGGCGGGACGCCATATCTTTCTGGACATCACGGGCGTGAGCCGTTACGCCAAGGTGTGGATAAACGGCCAATTACTTGGCGAGCATATCGGTTTCTTGTCGATTCAAGAGTACGACCTGACCGCGCACGTTACACCCGGCGCGACCGCTGAACTCACGATCCAAGTCGACTCCAAGCAGCGATGGGAGATCGACAGTATGTACGGCACATGCTCATTGGCCGATTACATGGACGTCGCCTGGGGTGGGATCTGGGGACACGTGTTGCTTGAAACACGCGCGGACGTGTGGTTGAGCGATCTGTTTGCGCAGCCAAACCTGGCTGACAGCAGTTGTTCGGTCAGTGCGACGCTCAACGGCGCCGCCGATTCGGTGGATGGGGCGAGACTGGAGGTCGTTGACTCGAACGGTCAGCGTATGGGCGAATCGGCATTGACGTTTGACGCAAGACCCACAACCGGGCAACCGGTGAACGTTACTGCGTCGATGCCAAATGCGGCCCTTTGGACTCCCGATACTCCAACTCTCTACACGGCCCGGTTGAGCCTGCTCAAGGGCGGCAATGTCGTCGATGCGATTGAGAGCCGTTTTGGGATGCGGCAATTCGCAGTGGACGGCCACCACATCCTGTTGAATGGTAAGCGGCTGATGCTGCGCGGCCATGGCGACGACCATGTCTATCCTGAGCAGATGGCGATGCCATCCGACAAGGAGCTTTACCTGGCGCGCTTGCGTCTCGCCAAATCGTACGGCTTCAACTTCGTGCGCAACCACAGCGCGATCATGCCTCCCGAGTATTACGACGCGTGCGACGAGGTGGGCATGATCGCCACCGCGGAGTTTCCCATCTGCTACCACATTTACCTTCCGGGCTCCGGCTACATGTGGCTGGCCCACGCGCTACCCGGCACGGACCCAGCTCCGGCAAACGAAACTTACACACGCGAGTGGACGGCATCGATCGTTCGACACTGGAATCACCCCTCGATCTTCTGCTGGGTCAGGGGCAACGAATTGTACGACGAGAATCCGCAGCGGGCGGAATTCCAGGCCATCGCCCGGCAGCACGATCCGACGAGGTTGTATATCGACTCGGATTCCGTGTCGCCGCAGGTGTTGGACCCCGCGAATGACCGCGACACCTTGGATTTCTACACGGTCCCGTTCAACGAATCGACCAATCCGCTTGATAACCCCACGAAGTACCAGATGGCCCAAGCCAAGAAGCCCGTCATCGTGCACGAGGCCGGAAACTATGTCACGTTTTCGCGCCCCGATCTGATTGACGCATTCAAACACAACTTCAAACCCTTCTGGCTCACCACCGGCAAGGCAAAGCTTCTGGATCTAGGACTTCTAGGCGAGGCCGATCAATGGGCGGAGAAATCCGAGAGGCTGTACGCGCTGTGCAACAAATTTAACACCGAGGCGATGCGGCGCAATCCCTTTATTTGCGGTTACCAGTGGTGGAACTTTCAGGACTACTGGTGCACCTCCAACGGCATCGTCGACCACTACTTCCGCCCCAAATCGATTTCTCGAGAGGAGGTCCTCAGATACAACAACGACGTTGTGTTGCTTCAGGACGGACTCGACCGGACGTATCGCTCCGGGGACCGGTTGAACATAGCATTGCTCGTGTCGAACTACTCCGCCGGCGAGCTCCAAGGCGAACTCGCGTGGGAAGTGACGATGGGGGGGCAGTCGATAGGCAAACAGAAGTTGGGGTTGAACGCGACGCTGCAAGGCGAAGTCGCGGAGATGACGCGCGTAGATCTCGAACTGCCCCAAAGCGATTCGCCCGTCAAGCTGACCATCGCTGCGTCGGTCACGGCAGGAGGAAAGTCCTTCGCTAATGATTGGTCCTCATGGCTATACCCTGCCGAAATCAAACCGGCCCTATCGGCCGCGCCCGTCTTCGCCGACGCGGCGCAACTTGAGAGACTGAGTGAATGGGGCGTCACGCCGATTGCCGCAGACGGCGTATTGAACGAACGCGCCGTCTACGTGGCCGGCCAATTGAACGACGCGCGCCTGATCGATGCGATGGAGCGTGGCGCGTGCGTCGTGCTTCTCGGCGATCTGGACTCCGTGCTACCGTCCACCCCCTTGACCTACAAACCGAGCTGGTGGCACGGCACCACGAATGGCCAAATCAATCACTCCGGGACCTTCGTATACGACCATCCCGTCACGCGCGCGATGGCCCCCGACGGCTGGTGCGACGACGGGTGGCTGCTCCTCATCCAAGGCAGCCGCAGATACTCTCTGGAGAACGTGCCCTCGCGTCCCAACATCATCATCCGCGCCCTGCCCACGCTGGAACAGGTCGACGAACAAGCGTTGCTGTTCGAGGTTGGCGTCGGAAAAGGGTGCCTCATCGCAAGCGGCTTGAACCACCAGGAAGCCCAAGCGAGACCCGAGAACCGGTGGCTCCTCGCGCGCCTGCTGGAATACGCCGCCACTTTCCCCCAGCCGCAAGCCCAATGGCCTGCCTCGTTCCTGGGGGCTGGCACCGCTGCACCCTGAACGTTGCCGATTTC
>JBAZRU010000057.1:0-16569 GCA_041662805.1 Candidatus Hydrogenedentales bacterium
GGCTGCGTTCGCGCCGCTAATCACGGCGGTGATGTGATCACCGCGATGAAGTTCGGTGTTGCCGTCGGGCAGGATGTCATTTCCGTTGCGCGTGACGGTCACAAACAGACAACGTTCGGGAAGCGGGACGTCCTTGATGCGCCTGCCATCCATGGCTGACTCCTCCTGAATCACGAATTCGAGCAGTACTGGCTCGCGATGGGCGGGCACGTCGGGATTCTTACGTTGAATGTCGTAACTCAACAACGCATCATAGATGGGATCAATGCCGAGGCGCTCCGAGAGTACATAAGCCACCATGGAACCAGTTAGCACAGGAAGCAATTGCTGATAGTCTCCGGTCATCTCGAGAACCAGCACTATTCCCGTGAGCGGCGCCCGGACCACGGCAGAGAAGAACGCGGCCATTCCGACCACTGCAAATGACTCCGGCGTTGGCGCCAGAGCGGGCAAGGTGACGGAAGCCCCGATCCCCGTGAGCAACCCCACGCAAGCTCCAATGACCAGCATCGGAGCAAAGATGCCTCCGGGTACTCCGGAAACATAACAGAGCAAAGTCAGTAGGAATTTTCCCGCGAACAGTAGCAAGAGAAAGCGAACCGACTCCGACCCCACGAAACCCCCGTGGAGCATATGCTCCACGATTTGATGGCCGCCGCCTACCGCTTCGGGCAGCCACCATGCGATGAGTCCAACGACGGCGCCGGCAATCCCGGCTCGCACCCAAGCAGGAGCTTTGAGGTGTTGGTGACTGAAATTCTGAAGCGAAAGCAGCGACTTGTTGAAGGCTGCTCCGCTAAAGCCCGCCATAATCCCGATGGTAACGCAGACCGGAAGCGATGAAAGTGATGCGGCCGGAAAGCCGGAGGCATGAAAGGCGTTGGCGCTTCCGCGATACGAGGTAGTAACGATGTCCGCGACAACCGCGGCGATCAGCGCCATCGCGTAGGTCAACGACGAGAATTCGCGCTGCAGCTCCTCAACAGTGAAGATGAAACCGGCAAGCGGCGCATGAAACGCAGCCGCTAGCCCCGCGCCAGCTCCGCACGCCATAAGTCTTGGAGACGCCTTCGCTGGAACGCGCAGAACATCGGAAACGAACTTGGCGACCGCCGCGCCCATCTGCACCGTAGGGCCCTCTCGCCCGAGCGAAAAACCGGCTCCGATACACAATAGCCCCCCAAGAAACTTGACGGGCAAGATCCGTTTCCACGAGAGCGTACTCACGTGCATTAGCACGCCTTTCACATTGGGGATTCCGCTGCCGGACGCCTCTGGGGCAAAACGGGAGGTCATCCATCCAACGAAGACTCCGATCAATGCTCCCAGCACGGGAAGGGCAAGCCACCCCCATGACGGAGAGGAAAGATGAAGGGTTGCCAGAAAGTGATTTCGAATTGCTTCAGCGGATTCCAACGAGCGTTGGAACAACAATGCGACTCCACCGGCCAGCAAACCCACCAGCGCAGCTCGCCAATATTGATGGCGTCGGCCGCTGCTCAATACATGCCAAGTGTGGAACTTCTTCAATGAAACCTCGGTCTAATTGTGGAGCCTTGTTGCTTTGTCTCCCGACGGGGTTGAGCTAGTCCTGCTCTCTGGAGGAAGGGGGATTATAGCGGTGAAAATGGGCTCGTGTCGATTTTGCTCCAGGCGCAAGTTGTTGCATCGGTCGCGTGATTGACATCGCGGGACCCTTTCGATAGGCTACCGCCCTTATGCAAGCATTTCCGCTTCTGGGGAGATTCACCATGTATCGTCCGGAAATCAAAGTCCTGGATTGCACCATTCGAGACGGCGGTCTGATGAACGACTGGCGTTTCTCTAAGGAAATGGTTCGGGACGTGTTCGATGGCCTCGCAAAAGCGGGGGTCGACTACATCGAACTCGGGTACAAGGCGGACAAGACGCAGTACAATGTCGAGGATTTCGGGCCGTGGCGCTTCTGCGATGAAGCGGACCTGCGCGAAGTCGCTTACGAGTGCCCTTCTAAGATCTCGGTGATGTGCGACGTGGGCCGGACCGACTACGACACGATTCTCCCCGCGCGCGATTCCATCGTGAAGATGTACCGCGTAGCCACGTACGCGAAGGAAATCGACAAAGCCATTCACCTGGGCAATCACATCAAGTCGCTCGGGTACGAAGTTACCGTCAACATCATGGCAATCTCGCACTGCCTCGACATGGAAATTGACGAGGCGCTCGACCAACTGGCCCAGACCAACTTCGAAGTCGTCTACCTTGTGGACAGTTTCGGCTACCTCTACTCCGAGCAAGTACACTACTTCGCCGAGAAGTATCTGTCTCGCTTGAAGGGCAAGGAAGTCGGTATCCACATGCACAACAACCAGCAGCTTGCCTATGCAAACACCATCGAAGGCATCATCAAGGGCATCAACTACCTCGACGCAACGGTCTTTGGCATGGGACGTGCGGCGGGGAATTGTCCGCTCGAACTACTGCTGGGCTTCCTGCGTAATCCGAAGTTCGACATCCGCCCCGTGCTGGACCTTATTCAAAAGTATTTCTTTGCCATGCAGTCGGAACTCCGGTGGGGCTACGAAATCCCCTACGCCCTCACCGGTGTGCTAAACAAGCATCCCCGCGCCGCTATGGAGTTCATGAAGCGCAATCCCGACGCGTCGTTCAGCGAGTTCTACGACAGCTTCGACCCAGCCGCCGGCTCTGACTAAGAACCCGTCGTAAGAGGGGCGAAGAGTCTGCGAGCATCATTCCGCAGACCCTCTAAAGGGCCGCCTTTGTCCAGCGATAATCCGACAATTCTCTGCCCCGAAAACCGCCGCGAAATCCAATTCTGACTCATTTTGTCACTGATTCTTGCCGGTCTTGATGAAAATAGTATTAAAAAAGCCGTTTTTGTTCGGTGATATGTCAACAATAAATCTGCGCAAATCGTACTTTCTGCTGGACATTTCGCGTATTATCTGATAAACTAGATTTGTTGGAAACGGAGGAAAGTGCCGCCATGAGCCGCTACAACGTCGATGCAGTGTGGGATGATCCCTTCGATCATCCAGTTAACCGTCGGGTTGCGCCACGGTACGACATGAAGCTCAAGCTTTCCATTATGGTGGAAGGCCAGGATCGTAAAGAGCGTCTTGTGGGTCCCGGCGTCGCCCGCAACATCTCGTCCACCGGAATCCTCTTGCGCACAAAACACCAGTTGCAGCCGGGCCAGCGCGTAATGGTCGCGATCCCCACGGAGCAGACCCCCGCCGGGACTGTCCTCCCCGCGACCTTCGTCGGAAACGCCACCGTTGTCCGCGTTGAAGTGGAAGACGGAAGTATCATGAGGGCGGCACTGCGTTTTGGAGAAACGCTGCTGCAAAACATCGAATTCTCCATGTATATGAACCACCTCACGAGCGTCGCCATCGGCCAGGCTTCCTAATCCATCTCCTATGCGGCATCGCCTAAAGCGCGTGACCCACTTCACGGCAATCGCGAGGCAGCGCACGCTCAGCCCAAGTCGCGAGTCCGCGCGGTGCATCTGAAAGGCTAATCCTATCCTCACACAACTCTGCTAGAACATCGCCGAACGAGGTGCTATACTCCGCCTCGATTGCGGGCAGCGGTTAACAACCGCTGCCTTTGTTGCATGGGGCTGCCGGCGGGTCGCCGCATTCCCCCGCGTATCCGGACCCGCGCCGCGCCAATGGGTGCGTCGCCACTGGCTGTCATTCGTTTCCGATTCATTGTACGGGTAGGAACGAATGGTCCAAGTACGTTCGACTTGCAGGAGGCATACGCGTGAGTTCTGTCCTCACCGCCGAACAGCGCTCGTGGCGTTGGCGCGTCATCATCGCCACTTTCTTCGGATACGCCGGCTATTACTTCTGTCGCAAAGCCTTTGGCCTTGTAAAGACGTCAATCGAGGACGAATTCACCTGGCCAATGGATGCGATAGCCTATCTGTGGGCGGCCTATCTATTCGCGTACATGATCGGACAGTTTCTGAGTGGCTACATCGGGCGCAAATGGGGGCCTCGGGTGCTGCTGCTTGGAGGACTGGCGCTATCGATCGCATGCAACATTGTATTCGGAACAGCCAGCTCCTACTGGGTGTTCATGACCTTCATGGTGTTCAACGGCATCGTGCAGGCCAGTGGGTGGCCGGGTTCCGTGGGCAGCATCGCGCAGTGGGTGCGCCCCAGCGAACGCGGGCTCATCATGGGGGGCTGGGGCACCAGCTATGTGGGGCAATATCGGAGTCAAGGCCGTTGGCTACTTCATGCTGGGAACCGTCATCCTGACGCTTCCCAGTTGGCGGGTATTCTTCTTTGCTTGTGCGCTTATCACGGTTGCTATCTGGTGGGGTCTCTATTTCTGGCAACGCAACAAACCCGAGGACGTAGGTTTGCCTCCCATCGTGGACGTTGAAGCAAGTGAAGAAGGACGCGCCATTCGGGCGTCCAATGAGGAGCACGTGGGTATCGTGGAGTATCTCCGGTTGGCCACAAATCCTCTCATCATCGCCATGGGAACGGGCTATTTCTTCATTAAGTTTCTTCGGTACGCGCTTGATTCATGGTTGCCGACTTTCCTCGAATACCAAGGTGTATCCAAATCCCAAGCTAGTCTTTACTCCATGTTATTCGATATCGGCGGAATCTTGCCGTGCATTCTGATCGGCTACGTATTGGATCGGTACTTCAAAGGCAACTGGGCGCGCCTCTGCTTTATTGCCTCAATTGGTCTCGTCGCCGGATACGCCAGCGTGCTGTGGTTCGAATCGAATCCGATTCTCGTGGCGTTGTGCTTCGGCGTCGTCGGCTTTATGATCTACGGTCCGGACACGCTCCTGTGCGGGGCTGCTTCCGTGGCGGTGGCTGGCGAACTGAACGGCGTCGCCGTGGCGGGTCTCGTGAATGGTATCGGCAGTATCGGGCCGATTGTGCAAGAGTTGGTCATTGGACGCATCATGACCGGCGGCGACAAGCTCGCGAATATTCATACCACGAACGTGATGGCGTTCTGGATGAGCATCACGTTTGCGGTGATGATGCTGATAACGATGTGGCGCGTTCGCAGGGCGCACGAGAACAACGCGGCCGAGCGGACAAGCAAGTAACGAAACGCAGATGTGGGGGAGATAAGGACAATGGAGAGCGATCCCATTTCAAGCTGGAAAGACAAAGTCCTCTTTACGCCGGGACCCTTGACGACCAGTCGTACGGTGAAGCAGGCATTACTCCGCGATCTCGGATCGCGCGACTTCGAGTTTATCGCCATGGTGAAAGACATCCGCAACAGGCTGCTTGCCGTGGGCGGTGTGGAAAAGGGCGCCTACGAAGCCATTCTCATGCAGGGCAGCGGCACGTTTTCAATCGAGGCCGTGCTGTCATCGACCATCGCGCCGGAAGGGAAAGTGCTCGTGATCGTCAACGGCGCATACGGTAAACGCATTGTGCAGATCTGCAAGGTGCTGAAGATCGCGTGCGTGGTGCTCGAAACGCCCGAAGACCAGCCCCCCGATTTGGCGGAGATCGAGAAGACCCTCGCCAACGACGTGTCGATCACGTGCGTGGCCGTCGTGCACTGCGAAACAACGACGGGGATCATCAATCCCGTCGACGAGATTGGCGAACTTGTGGCCGGTTCGGGCGCAACCTATTTCGTCGATGCCATGAGCGGTTTCGGGGCAGTCCCTCTGAATCTCGACACGGCAAACATCGACTTCCTGGTTTCTTCGGCCAACAAGTGCATCGAAGGCGTGCCCGGCTTCGGGTTTGTGTTGGCGCGCCGCGAAGCCCTCGAAGCGACCGAAGGGTTCGCACGCAGCCTCAGCCTGGACTTGCTCGCGCAATGGAAGGGACTCGAAAGCAGCGGACAATTCCGGTTCACGCCGCCGACGCATGCCCTGTTGGCGTTTCATCAAGCCCTGCTTGAACTGGAGCAAGAAGGCGGCGCAGAGGGACGCGGCGCGCGCTATTGCGCCAACTACGAGACGTTGATTGAGGGCATGCGCACACTCGGATTTGTGGAGTATCTCGAGCCGGCACTGCAGGGCTATATCATTACGTCGTTTCGTTATCCCGAACATCCGAACTTCGATTTCGAAGACTTCTACTCGCGCCTGAACGACAAAGGCTACGTCATCTATCCCGGCAAGGTCAGTAACGCGGATTGCTTCCGCATCGGAAATATCGGCCGCATCTTCGAGAGCGACGTCCGCGATTTGCTGCGCGCCATCTCCGAGACGATGGCGGAGATGGGGATTAATCTGGTCTGACGCAGTCGAAGCCGGTTCGACCTGCGCAGATTCACCACAAGGAGTATCGTTCATGAGTTTTGTATTTCGCCGTTCTTACCGCGGCCCCGTCAAGGCGGTCGTGTTCGATTGGGCCGGGACCACGGTAGACTTCGGCTGCTGCGCACCCGCCGTCGTGTTTATCGATGTCTTCAAAGGCCGCGGCATCGACGTCACTCTCGATCAGGCCCGCGAGCCGATGGGCATTCACAAGAAAGACCACATTCGTATTCTCATGAAGATGGAGCCCATCGCGGCGCAGTGGGAGAAGAAGTTTGGCGCGCGCCCCACGGAGGCCGATGTCGGATCCCTCTTCGCCGAATTCGTGCCCAAGCAGGTGGACACCATCGCCAAACACGCTGACGTGATCCCAGGCGCACTGGACGCGGTTGCCGCGTTGCGCAAGCAAGGCATCAAAATTGGAAGCACGACGGGATACAACGCCGAGATGATGGCCGTCCTGACGCCCTTGGCCGCGAAGGCAGGCTATACGCCGGATACGATGGTCAGCGTGAGCGACGTGCCGGAAGGCCGCCCTTCGCCGTGGATGGCGTTGGAAGCCGTGAAGCGGCTTGGCGTCTATCCGCTTGAGGCGTGCGTCAAAGTGGGAGACACACCTGCCGATATCGCCGAAGGCCTGAACGCGGGCATGTGGTCCGTCGGCTTGGTCGACCATGGCAACGAAGTGGGCCTCACCGCCGCCGAATTGGCCGCGCTTACTCCCGAAGCCCGCGCAGCGAAATGCGCCAAGGCCCGCCAACGGCTCATCGCGGCTGGCGCACATATCGTCATCGACACCATCGCGAAGCTTCCCGAGACTATCGCCGACATTAACGCCCTGCTTGCGCGCGGCGAGAAGCCCTGATACGCGTCCGAGAATAGCGTAGCTTTGAAGCGCCCGGTCTCCGTGCCGGGCGTCTTCGAATTCCAAAACATGAAGGCCGGGCCATACTCGTGGGAGTAAGGCCCGGCCTCGTTCACATTCGTTCAGGGCAATACGTTGCTAGGCGTAGCCGCCCGCAAGCAGCATGGTCTGCCCCGTCACCCAGCCCGCATCGTCAGACGCCACGAATACCGCGGCCTTGGCGATATCTTCGGGCTGCGCGATGCGGCCAAGCGGCGTTCTCGCTTCAATCGACTTGCGAAAATCACTCTCGGCAAAACCGGCCGCGTGCACGCCTTCCGTTTCGACCATGCCCGGATTCAACGAATTGACGCGAATCTTCCGCGGCCCCAATTCCTGAGACAATGCGACTGTGATCGCGTCCACGGCGGCCTTCGTCGAGCTATACACCGAGCCGCCCGCGATGGGCGCGACCCCTGCCAGCGAGCTGATGTTGATGATCGACCCGCCATTTCCGTTCATGTGCATCACCGCTTCCTGCGTAGTGAGCAGAAGGCCAAGCACATTCAGGTTGTACATCTTCTGGAAGTGTTCTTCCGTGATGCTCTCGAGAGGCGAGAACTCATACACGCCCGCATTGTTTACCAATACGTCGACGTTTCCGAACGCCGCCTTCGTCTCGGCAAACAGACGCTTGATATCATCCTGCTTCGACACATCCGCCTGCACAGCGACGGCCTTGCCACCCTTGTCCGTAATGCGCTTCACGACTGCATCCGCGCCGGACTTGCTGCTCGCGTAGTTCACGACAACCGCCGCGCCCTCCGCCGCCAAATGCTCCGCGATCGACGCCCCAATTCCCTTCGATGCCCCCGTAACTACCGCAACCTTACCCTTTAGCTTACCCATGGTGAGTCAGTCTCCCTGTCGGCCCGCGACCGACACGTTATAATCATTCGACAGCCTTGCAGAAGTGGGTACAGTGACTTCCCTATGGTAAACAGTGTCTCCCGTGCGTCCATTCCAAAGACCCTAATTCGTATTTCAGTTTTTCTCATGCTTCTCTCGTGTATTTCGTGTGTTCCGTGATTCCGTGCGCAGTTTCTCATTTTGCGAAATCCACTGAGAAGCTTCCTGTGGTTTCGGCTGCTCCGCTGTGTGTATGCTCCTCATCGTTGGAGCTTCCGAATTCCCAACGCGCAACATTCCGCGACGATCAGGTTCAAGTACGTCGACCGGTGCAGAAGAATGAACTGCCTGAAAGCGGGAAGATAAAGGTGTTTACGTGAGAAGACGTCTTGTAGCGGTCCTGATTGTCGCCTCAATAGCGCTTTCCCTCGCCGTGATTGCCTGTGCATTCGGATTTCTGCCGGGGTACGTGGATGGCTCCATGAATCGGACTCTGGAGCAGCGTCCGTATCCGGTCGGAGACGAAGCGGTCGTATTGCACAAGGCACTCTTTGTAGCCGACCTACATTCGGATTGCCTGATGTGGAATCGGGATGTCCTTGCGCTCAATACACGGGGCCACGTCGACCTGCCCAGACTGGTCGAAGGCAACGTGGCTCTGCAGGTCTTCTCTGCCGTCACCAAGGTTCCCAAGGGCCTCAATTACGAGTCGAATACCGGCGACAACGACAGCATGCGGACTTTGGTGATCTTGCAGCGTTGGCCGCGCCGGACTTGGTCGAGCCTTCTGGAACGGGCTTTATACCAGGCGCAACGCTTGGATGATGCGTCGAAGCGTTCTGAGGGAGGGCTGGTAGTTCTACGGTCGCGAAAGGATGTCGAGGTCCTTGCTGAATCTCGTCGCTCCGGCAAGCAGATTGTGGGAGGTCTTCTTTCGATAGAGGGCCTTCACTGCCTTGAAGGCAAACTCGATAACGTTGACGTGCTGTATAACGCGGGATTCCGCATGATGGGCTTAACGCATTTCTTCGACAATGAAGTTGCTGGCTCAGCGCACGGTGTGAGCAAAGGAGGTCTGACGGACCTCGGGCGCGAAGTCATCCGGCGAATTGAGGAGCGGGGGATTATTGTCGATTTGGCCCACGCTTCGCCTGCTGCGATCGATGAAGTCCTGCTCACAGCCACGAAACCCATCGTCGTATCGCACACCGGCGTGCGAGGGACCTGCGACAATTCCCGGAACCTGAGCGATGAACAGCTTGAGGGTATTGCGAAGACCGGAGGCCTTGTCGGCATCGGCTATTGGAATGCGGCCGTGTGCGAACCGAATGTCGAGTCGATTGTAGGCGCAATTCGCTACGTCGTGGACCACGTCGGACTGGAGCATGTGGCTCTTGGTTCCGATTTCGACGGCGGTACTCGAACGCCCTTTGACGCAACGGGCCTTAGCGAGATCACGGATGGGTTGCTGAACGCAGGTTACTCTGAATCCGACATTGCAGCCATAATGGGCGGGAACACGTTGCGCGTCTTGCGCGAATGTCTTCCTGCGACGTGAGGGTACATGCGCGATCATGGAGGCTATCGAAGATGACGAGTGAATACCGGTCCGCCGCTTTGAGCTTGCTGGTTGCTTGGAGCATATTGAGTCCTTTCACTGCGAGCGCGGGGGAGGCTCTCCCTACCAAGGAGGGCGCGTCGCCTGCCACTGTTCGCGGCGAGATCGTCCTTCCACGCGCCGGGCATGAGTGGATGTCGCAGCAAGTCGAAGAGCCGTGCATCCTGCCTAATCCAAAAGTGCCGGGGCGGCTGGTCATGTTCTACTCGGCCGTGCCGTCGTCAAACCGATCTGTGGCGGCGATTGGCAAGGCGTGGGCGGAGACGCGCGATCCGTTTCGCTGGAATCAGGACGAAGCGAATCCGTTCTTCACGCCCGCCAAAGACGGTTGGGACTCCGGCACGATTCGCCTCGATGCCGTCCTTTACATACCTGAAGAAGACGCCTACTACATCTACTACTCGGGAACCACCGGAACCGTGCAGGATAGGATTGGCCTCGCGATCTGTCCGGCAGGCGCCGACGGATACTCCGGCGTGACGGCGTCCGCAATCGTTCGATATGGCACATTACCCGTGCTCGCTCCGGAAGCCGCTGCGCCGTATCACGAAGAAATGGCCTCGCAAGCAGCGGTCATGCGCGAATGGAACACCGCCAAAAAACGTTGGGACTGGTACATGTACTACTCGTACCGTGGAAAAGACGGCGTTCTGCCCGGTATCCGCCTTGCGACGTCACACGACGGCAAGAACTGGACGCGGCAATTCAATGCCGATGACCCGCGCGGCATGGGCCAGATCTTCGAATCCACGCCCAATGCCTATTACGAGTGGCACCAGGTTCTCAAAGTGGAGAATACGTACGTGCTCTGCATCGAAGTCGGCGTCGAACACGGCGCGCGCTGGCGGCCAGGCCTGGCGGTCAGCACCGACCCCGTCAAAGGCTGGACTCAACTCGACGTGGATACCATGTTGCAGACGAAGTGGACGGGTCTGTACGACGACCGCACGCTCTACCACGTTGCCACGCCCGCGCTCTACGAAATCGGGGGCAAATGGTACCTATTTGTCCAAGCCTGCGGCCGTCCCGCGAATGACAACTACATCGACGGCGCCTGGGAAATGTGGGGAATTGCGTGCGACCGCGTGATTGCTACGCGTCCGGGGTGCATTGACCTGTGCGTGCCGTGATAGACCGCAACGTCACCTGCGCTGCCGAGGGAATGCAGGGCAAGTCTCCCGTGTTTTATGGCACGTGCAACCGTGCGGCGAACACGGTCAAGTGACTCGTCGGTTGACTGGATTTGCACTGGAGAACCGCAGTTAGGGTTTGTACACATGACGCAACCCATCCTTTTCCCATTTGCAGAGTATTGGTGGTTCTATACAGGCTTCAGCATGTTTGTACTGTTCATGCTGGCCCTCGACCTCGGAGTATTCCACCGAGATGATCACGAGGTGACCATCAGGGAAGCGACATGCTGGAGTGTGATTTGGGTGGCGCTTGGTCTTGCGTTCAACTACGGTTTCTACCTCTATGCACTGAACAAGTTTCCGACGGACATGCGACTCACTTCGATTCCGGGCTTCGTGCCGGATGCTGCGGCCCGGCAAGTGGCATTGGAATTCCTCACTGGCTACATAGTCGAGAAGTCCTTGGCGGTCGACAACATCTTTGTATTCGTCGTCGTCTTCTCGTTCTTCGCCATTCCCTCCAAGTACCAGCATCGTGTGTTGTTCTACGGCATCATCGGTGCGCTTGTTTTTCGGGCTATCTTCATCGGGATGGGTTCGGTCTTGATGCAGTACAAGTGGATCGTGATTCTATTCGGTATTCTGCTCATACTCACTGGAATCAAGATGTTCTTCGCTCCCAATAAGGGAATCGATCCAGAGAAGAATCCCTTGATACGCCTGTTCAAGCGATTCATGCCGGTAACCCCGCAACTGCATGGGCAAGCATTCTTTGTTCGCCTTGAGGGCAGGTTGTTTGCCACCCCGCTATTCGTGTCGCTGCTCTTCCTGGAGTTCAGCGACGTGATCTTCGCCGTAGACTCTGTCCCGGCCATCTTTGCGCTGACCCGCGAACCTCTGATCGTGTACACCTCCAACGTGTTCGCGATACTCGGTCTTCGCGCCATGTATTTCCTTCTGGCTGGAGCCGTGGACAAGTTCCACATGCTCAAGTTCGGACTCGCCCTCGTACTGGTATTCGTCGGGTTGAAAATGGTTTGGTTGAACGAAGCCTTTGGGGGGAAGTTCCCGATTACATGGTCGCTCGGCATTATTCTCTCGATTGTTATTGCCTCGGTATTGCTCTCGCTCCTTATGCCGAAGAAAGCCCGTCCGGCGACAGGCAATCAGGCATGATCCACGCCTGTCGTCAGATTGCTGAGAGTGCTGTCTTTCAGCGGTCCATTTTGACCATCATCGTTTTCAATGCCCTCCTAATTGGCATTGAAACCAACGCCGAATGGATGACGCGATACGGGGTGTTGTTTCACACCTTGAACACGGTTGTCCAGGTGGTCTTTGTAATCGAAATCCTCATCCGCCTTATCGCGCATGCTCCAAAGACCTGGCTATTCTTTCGCGACGGCTGGAATGTTTTCGACTTTCTCATTGTCGGCTTGTCCTTGCTGCCCGTGGCCGGTCCTTTCGCCACTGTCGCGCGACTGGCTCGGCTTCTTCGCGCACTTCGTGTCGTGTCGGCTGTTCCAGAACTGCGACTTATAGTGAACACCTTACTTCGCTCAATCCCATCGCTGGCGAATGTCCTCCTTCTGCTCGCTCTAATGCTATATGTGTACGCGGTTCTTGGCGTGCATCTCTTCGCCCGGACCGACCCGGAACACTGGCACAGCCTGGGACGAGCGGGGCTTACGCTCTTTCAAGTATTGACTCTGGAAGGTTGGGTAGAACTCCAGGGCGCGGTAATGGACGCAACCCCTTTGGCGTGGCTTTATTTCGTCAGTTTCGTAATTCTGGCCGTGTTTGTGGTCGTCAATCTCTTTATCGCTATCGTCATCAACAATCTCGAATCAGCAAAGAACGAGGTTCGATCAGAAGTCCACGCAGACTCCGAGGCCATCGTGACGAGCTTGGCCGAGATCCGGAAAAAGCTGGTAGAGATTGAAGGCGTCCTCCGTCGCTAGTCCGGATTCCCGGCTGGCTCATCTCTTAGCGTGGCAGGACCGCAGATGATCTATGACTTTTGCTGGCACTGCAGCAGGAGTTCCGAATGATGGTTCAACGGAGCAAGAAACTAACGGCCATTCGTCGTTCCTTCAGGGCCGCTTTCTGAATAGTCCTACCCAGAGGAAGTCTTTGCCGAAGATCGGCGCGGGTTGGGCGATCTCGTGCATTACCCGCAGATCAAGAAGTTCGAACTTGTCCTCGAACAACGCCATGAGGCGTTCGCGCGGGTAGGCGAGGCCGCCTTGCATGCTCCAGGTACGGTAGACGTCCCAATCGGAGATCTCCGCGCCGCCGTTTTCGCAGCCGCCGCGCATGCAGACGAGTCCGAACAAACCGCCAGGGTTGAGTGCGCGCTCGATGATCGGGACGTATTGGAATCGCCGGTGTGGCGGAATGTGGTGAAGGCAGCCCGCGTCGTAGACGATATCGTACGCGCCCGGATCCACGGCGAAATCGAAGACGCTTTCGCAGACGAAGTTGACGTTCAACCCGCGCGCCTTTGCGCGTTCGCGCGCCCACTCGATGGCTGCCGGGGAGACATCCACGGCGTCCACGGTGCAGCCGCGTTTTGCGAAATAGAGCGCGTTTCGTCCGGGGCCGCATCCCAGTTCCAGCACGCGCCCCGGAGTCATGCGTTTCGTCTCGAAATATTCCACAAGATTTTCGTCTGGTGCTTCGACAAAGAAGGGGACCGGTCTACTGCGGTCGGCATAGAATCGGTCCCACCACGGCCCCTCGTCGCGGAGAAGGCTGTCGAGCATCCGCAGGACGTCGTCGGTACAGCGAATAGCTTCATCCAAAGCAATACCCCCCATGCTCTCGCAGGCGAAAGAAATACTACGCGAGTGTCAGTAGTATGACTCCAGTGTCAATGCCGGGTCCACCCCAGGCATTGAGATCAACACTTGGTGAGACCGAATCGCGTTTGACAACGTGGAGAGGAAGTTTCACCATTCACCATGTAAACGCCGATAGGCTCAACGTGAACCGCCCTCAAGGGAGTACGAATATGTTACGACTGTCCGCCGCACATCTGCTGTTCGCTGCGTCAGCCTTTTCGGCGCTCGTCCCATTCGCGAGCGCCGAAGAATTCGTCGCCACCGAGTACCAGCGCCAGACCATCTACCACTCGCCGCAGACACCGGGCTATACGTGTTGGGTCGGCGCGTGGACGATGCCCGACAACAGCGTGATGGTGAGCTTCACGCAGGCGACGGGGCCCGTCGCGGGGCGTTCTCATGCGCCCGAAGATGTGCAGAAGAGGTTGAATTGGCCGCCGCCGAATCTCCCGGCATACGACATGACGGGACTCGACTTGTGCAACGTCCATCTGAAGTCGGCCGATGGCGGCAAGACCTGGGAGCAGGTCAGCGCGGACCCGTTCAAATCGTGCATGAACGGGATCACGGGGGGGCCCGAGATCGCCTTGCTCGATGGCACATTGCTGCGCGGCGTCTGGGGCAATTACCTACCCTACAATCCCGAACTGCCACAGACCGGCTATGTGCAACGATCGAGCGACGGCTCCAAGACGTGGGGCAAGCCCGAGGTGCTGCTCGATCCCAAGGAGTATTGGACCTTTCCAAAACGAATCCGCGTGCTACGGGATGACCGCATCATCGTCATCGGCGGTGTCGTTCCCATCCCGGCCAACAGCCGCGGCATGGGCGAAATACTCGACCTCCTCGACCCCCTGTTGATAGTCTCGGCGGACAAGGGCCTAACCTGGTCCAAGCCGATTCCCGTGGTACCCGATGCGTATCGTTCCAAGTGGGGCGGTGAAGAGTACGATGTAGCGGAACTGCCCAACGGCGACCTGCTGTGCGTGTTTCGGCGCATGGTCCCGGAGACGAAGAAACAGGAGCGCTGGCAGGGCTTGCTCAAGAAATCAGGCGATTCGTGGACCCCAAGCGAGGTTGGGCCTGCGCCGTTCCCGCACAGCGGGCATCCCGAATTGCTCGCCACGCGTGAAGGACCGATTCTCCACTTGGCGACGAGCGGCATTCACTACACGAACGATGCCGGCAAGACGTGGCAAGTATTGGATGCGCCGGGAACCGCGTACTATCCCCGCGCAGTTCAGACGCCGGATGGCCGGATCTTCGTCTTCGCCCATATCGGCAGCGACGACGCCTACGGCGCGGTCGACCAGTCGATTGTGATGGACAGCTTTCTACTAACGAAGAAGTGATCTACATCTGAACGAACCGCGAAGCGCAATAGTCTTAGCCTTTGCCACTACTCGCCTGTTTCTTCAGTCTTCTCGGTGCCCATCTTCGCTCCCGCGAACGCGTCCATAAGGTCGGGGTGTCCTCCGGGGTGATCGGCATCGTGAAGGACCGGCTCGACGTGCGTGGTCACATGCACGTGGCAGTTCGAGAACAATGCGACGATCGACTCCTCGATTTGGGTGACTTGCCGGTGCGCTTCCGTTGTCGTAGTTTCTCCCGGCACAAGCATGTGCACTTCCACCCACATCGTGTTGTCGGTTTGCCGATGGCGCAGGTGGTGGAATCCTCTGATACGCCTCTCTCGCACCGCGTTTTCCAGCGTGTCCAGGATCTGCCGCGTATGCCACGCATCGGCTTCATCCAGCAAGCCCCTGCATGAACGGTAGATAAGAATCCCCGCCGTGAACATGATGTTCACGCCTGCCGCGATTGCCACTGCCGGGTCCAGCCAGAGCATCGGTCGTCCCACCTGAATCGTCGCCCAGACGATCGTCACGCCTGCGACCACGGCGAGGCTTGTCCACATGTCGGTCAGCGTGTGCCTTCCGTTTGCGACCAGTATCAGTGCGTTCTTGCGCCTTCCGATCCAGACGAGGCTCAGGCCCAGCACGAGATTCAGGAGGCCCAAAGCCCCGGTGATGACAATACCCATGCCCAGTTGACGAAGCTCGGGCCCTTCGATGAGCGCCCATATGCCCTGATAGATGATGAACAACGACGCGGACAGAATCAGCGCGCCCTCGAACCCGGCGGAGAAGAACGCGATTTTGCCGTGCCCGTAGGGGTGTCGCTTGTTGGGGGGGAGTTGCGAATACCACAAGCTGAACGCCGCGTAGCCGGTGGCAACGATGTGCACCACGGACTCCGCCGCGTCGGAGAGGATTGCCGTACTACCGGTAATGAAGTAGGCGGTCAGCTTGCCCACCAACATCAGTACCGCAATCAGCAGACTGGACCGCATGGCAGCGGTCTGCATGTCGGTCTTCATGTCACACCCCAAAAAGAGCCATATCCAGGAAAAATCCAGCGGAACCCATTCTATAGCAATCCGGCGCGGTAGCGCCGCAATAAAATGCGGTGGTGAGTGCCCAATTGCAGAGACAAACACCAAGTGATGCGACCATTACACAGCCGGACCCTCAATCGTAGGGAGACTCAGTCGGTGCAACGATAGTCCAGCCGGATTTCCGGGCACGCGTGGCAGGGTCGAATCGTAGGGCTTGGCTGAATCTCTTGTGGGCCAAGTGATCCCTCCCCGAGTCTTGTTTCGCGCATCCTCGTGTTTAAGTTCGGCGCACACGCCCGGAGAGATCATTTGTTTGTCATTCGTGAATACTCGGTGACAAATTGTAGGCTGAAGAGATAGATGTTTTGAAATCAGAAGTCGTTCCATTTGAATGACCGTTCATTTCTAAGAAGTTACGAGGTATTCCTGCCCGACTTTTGAACGAATTGTTTCGGCATGATACTTGCTTAAATCTATTTGGCTGTGTTCTTGATCTTGGGGATCAATCGCTAGAAGGAGTGAATTAGCCATGGATCGGAAGAGCGTCGTG
>JBAZRU010000058.1:0-16536 GCA_041662805.1 Candidatus Hydrogenedentales bacterium
CCCTCGCGATTGTGCGCGAGGAACTCGCATCGATCTCCGAATGCCTCCTCGCCGAACGCGTCGACGTCTCCAACTTCGACCAGATGCAGGCGTTCGCCGACCGCGTCCACGACTTCGTTCCCTGCGTCGACATCCTCGTCAATAACGCGGGCGTTGCCGTCATGGGCGATACCCTCACGACGACCATGGAAGACTGGCGCTGGATTGTCTCCATCAATCTCTGGGGGCCTATCCACGGGTGTGACCTGTTCGTTCCGGAGATGGTCAGGAACGCCAAGGGCGGGCACGTCGTCAACGTGTCTTCCATGCTGGGATTCACTCCTACGCCGTATGTTGTGGGTTACACTACAACCAAGTTTGGCGTATTGGGTATGAGCCTCTGCATGCGCACGGATCTTCGCATGCACAAGATTGGCGTTTCGGTCGTTTGTCCCGGCTTCATCAACACCAACATCATCAAGGACACGCGCATTCGCGGGATCTCCGACAAGGAGAAGGCGCGCGAGCTGGTCCAGCGCGCTTGCGCGAAACGCAATTACGGCCCTGACCGCGTGGCCCGCGCAATCGTTCGCGCCGTCAAACGCAATCAGGCCATAGTTCCCATAACGATTGAGTCCAAATTCGCCTACTACCTCAACCGTCTCTGGCCTGCCGCTGCCCGTGCGCTGTTTACGTTTTCCGCGGACCGCTTCAAGGGAGATATTACGCTAGAGCCTCCTCCAACGCGATCGCGTGGTCAATGAGTTCATCGGCCACGCGGGCATGGTGTGCGTCGAAGTGCGTGATGGGGTCGCGCACGCGGGCCGTTGCGTATATCCCCTGACGGTGCAGCAATCGCTTGAAGAAGTGAATCGAAATATCGAGGTGCTGATTCGAGAAGGCGAGCACCGGCAGAAGCCGGTTAAACAAGGCCCGCGCTTCTTCGCGTTGGCCTTGCGTGTACAGGGCATAAATGCGCGTATAGATTGCGTGCATCCCCGTCGGCATGAAGGCATGCACGCCTCGGTCCAGCGCCTCGATAATCTGCATCACCGCCCAGCCGCCGGACACGTGCAGCCGTCCGCCAGTCGCCTCCAGCACGGCGGAATACTTCACGCCCGCGGGAGCCACTTCGACCTTTAAGCACGTGAACGGTTCGATCTCTTCAAACAGCCGCGCAATCAAGGGCACGGGCACGCCGTATCCCGCGGAGTCCCAGTCTTGCAGCATCAGCAGCGGCGGCTTCAGTGCCGCAACGGCGCGAACATCGCGCTCGTATTGCGCGTCATCTTCGAACGGGATGCTCACTAGCACGCCTTCGCAACCAAGTTCTATGAGCGTGCGCGCGGCGCGAACCCGCGTCTCGCCGTCGGCGGCCGAGGCTCCGCCGATGACCGGCACGCGTCCGCGGCATTCTTCGATCACGTTGCGGACCATCAGCGCGCGCTCCGCCTCGGACAGCTTGCCAACTTCCGACGCCATCGCGGGCACGAGGAATCCCACCACGCCCGCGTCGATTGCGCGCGCGACGTTTTTCCGCAGTCCTTCGACGTCAATGCAATCGTCCGTGGTGAATGGCGTGTTCAATACCGTGATGATTCCGCGCAAGTCTTTCTGTGGTTCCACCGGATATCCCCCTGTTGTTTCAAGCGCCTTCTATGACCGCGAAGCCTCGTGCCATACGCGCGTCGCGTCGCGCGTTTGACCCGCGCGCGCGTTGTGCGCTATGATTCCGCCCGCTTAACCGCTTCCTTCTCCGTGCCGGAGTGGTGAAATGGCAGACACGCATGGTTCAGGACCATGTGGGCGCAAGCCCGTGGGGGTTCAAGTCCCTTCTCCGGCACCATCTTTCCAATCACACAATCGCACATTCAGAACACGTCATTGCTACATCCTCGGCGATCGCACACTAAAAAGCAATGGCCCCCCAGCAAGTCGCCGTGGAGCCATCGCCGAACGAGAATATTCTAGAACTTCAGCACCGACATCAGGAACACATAGTCGGCATCCTGGTCATCCGAGCCGCCGCTGAAGGCCGTCCCGTTGAACTGGAAGTATCCGCCGTCGGTCAGCCCGTCCCCTGCGAACAGGTGGCTGTAGTACAGCAAGAAGTACAAGTCTTCCGAGTAGTTGTACTTCACGTAGAACGACGCTTCGTATCCGATGTCGTTACTGCCTTCCGTGGTCCAGAAGGAAAGGTTGGGCGCCAGGGGAATCCGGAAATCGCCCACGTTCCAATACGCAGGCTGGTCGAACGGCGCGTCGATCCACGCCTTCACCAACTGCACGTGAAGCAGCACTTTCTCCGAGGGATGCAAATCGACGCCGGCGCCTACCATATAGAAATTCGACAACCACCCGTTGTCGTTCACGACGGGCAGGTAGTTGTAGTCAGCGAACAACCGGTTGAACGACACACTCGCGTCCGGTCTGTAGAGCGGATTTGCCCATTCCCAGAAGCTCAGGTCCCGGTTGTCCTGGCCCCCAAAATAGGCGCCCATCACAGACACCCGTGGTTTCCACGCTACGTCAAAGGTGTACCCCGTTCTCAGGTCTGCCGCAAAATTGTCGTAGCGCGCATCGTCGTCGCCGTACATCATGCCGATCGGCACAAACCGCGCCCCCACGCTATCGGCTTCGCCGAACTGATACGCCAGCTCCAGATCGTAGTCCCAACTACCCAATGCCCCGTTGAAACGCATCCCAACTGTATGCAGGGTTGTTGGATCGTAATTGTCCCGTTCGATAACGCCTTCGAACCATTCGCTGAATGCGTCATAGTCCGTGTCATTGCGGCTACGGGCGTCGCGCAGCAGATACCAGTAGGCCGACACGCTCAACGGCTTGAACGCCTTGTAGGTGGCATACACGCCGTAGAAATCGACGTCGCCATCCTGCTCGCCTACGCCGCCTTCAAGCGGTTTCGCCCAAAACGCGTCCAACGAGAACACATCGGTTTCATAGATCGCACGCACCGCGTCGAATGACAGACGTTGCGTTGGGGTCAACATCTCGTTCACCAACCAGCCCTTGCCCATCACCAGCGCCTGCCTGCCCACGCGAACTCGCAGTGGCAGATCGAACACCGAATCGAGTTGGATATACGACTGGTTAATCTCGACGTCGTCGCCCGTATCGGCCCGAAAATCGGCGCCCGTGATATAGTTGGATCGGAAGTCCTCGCCCCACACCGCGTAGTCGTATAGCTCGATGTACGCCGACACATTGTCCGTTAGGTCCGCACGCACGTTGAGCAGGACGGCCGTCTCCGCGAAGTGCCAATCCGGTCCTTCGGCATCCCAATCGAACAGCGAGAAAACGTCTGATGCGCCAATCGGGCGCTTAGGCAGGAAATCCCCCGGAATCCGAACGGTATTGCTGAAGTCCTGCTCGAACACGTTGCGGTAATACCGATACCGCATCCGAATCTCACCGCCTACTTGCACGTTCTGCAGTTCCGCCCAACCGAAGTCGGCCAGAAATACGCAGGCCAACCCCACCGCAATAAATGCACTTCCCCACACACGATGAATCCGGTTCATGATTCCCCCTAGTCTACCTGCGGCGCCCGGCTCAGAACCCAGCGCCTCTCGGTTATGCAAATCCTCGCGCTACTCGATACACTCGAAACGAGAATCCCCCCAACTACCAGAATCCGCGTCATCTGCCCCACTCCGCGAAACAACGCCAAGCGCGCCCATATCCTACGCCCGACGCCGAACCGGCGTCAAAACGCCCAACGCCGGGGCGTCTTCTTGAGGTGAGGTGAGCTAATCACCATACTGTAGTGGAGCTTGTCGCAAGTCCCGGCTCACCCCTGGAGATAGCTTCAATGTTTGAGAAACGCGAAGACGCCCTCCTGCCACGAAAGCACTTCCTGTTTCGCCAACTGCGCTTTGCGGCCGTATCGGCGGCATTGGTGTGTATCTCACTCGGAATCGGCATTGTCGGATATCATTACTTTGCCAATCTCGCGTGGGTCGATTCGCTGCTGAACGCATCGATGATTCTCACCGGCATGGGTCCCGTCAACCTTATGACTACGACCTCGGGCAAGCTCTTTGCCTCGGCGTACGCGCTCTTCAGCGGAGTCGTTTTTCTATCATCCGCCGCCGTGCTCCTTGCGCCCCCGTTCCACCGGATCATCCATCACTTTCATATCGATGACAGCGATCCCGATAAGCCCGAGGAGGATTGATGGCCTTCCGTGCGTCCACGCTTTTTGCTGCCCTGCTGGCCATTGCCTTGGCCGGGTGCCACACGTACGACACCTACCTCATCCAGCGAAAGTGGATAGACATTCCCTATGCTACCGTCTCGCCCTTCCAGAAGCTCGACATCTACCTCCCCAACGAAGGCAGCGGGCCATTCCCCGTAATTGTGTCCATACACGGCGGCGGCTTTTCGTTCGGCGACAAATTCGGCGGCGACCTTCGACCCGCCCTGACCGGCTTGGCGCGCGGCTATGCTGTTGCCGCCGTCAACTACCGGCTAAGCGGCGAAGCTCCCTTCCCCGCGCAGATCAATGACGTCAAAGCGGCCATTCGCTTTCTCCGCGCCAACGCCGCCAATTATCAATTGAATACCAGCAAGATTGCCGTATGGGGAAGTTCCGCTGGCGGCGGACTGGCTGCTCTCGCAGGAACATCCGGCGGCGTGAAAGCACTCGCCGACCCCGCCTTGGGCAACGCCGGGCAATCCGACAAGGTTCAGGCAGTCGTCGACTGGTACGGACCGATCAACTTCCTCACCATGGACGGCCAGTTCAAACAGAGTGGCATCGACGGGATGGTTCACAACGAGGCCGATTCCTTCGAATCCAAGCTCATGGGCAAGCAGATTACGCTCGTCCCGGACCTCGTGCGAAAGGCCAATCCAGAGACCTACATCACCGCCAATGACCCACCCTTCTTCATCCAGCACGGCGACGCGGACAAGCTCATCCCCAGCCAGCAATCGGCGGAATTCGCCAAGAAACTTCAGCAGAAACTCGGAAAGTCAAAGGTCACCTTCGAGCTACTGCCCGGCGCAGGCCACGGCGACGCTAAGTTCGTCACCGCGGAAAACACGGCCAAGGTACTCGACTTCCTGGACAAGGTTCTGAAATGAGCAGCACGCCCCGCCGTCGAGAGATTCGCCGCTCCGCGCAAATCGACGGAGAGCGCCCGGCTCACACGGCTTTCGCGGCGGGGTCTTTCATCCAGGGTTCGTCCAACACCTTCTGAATCTTCTGGCCGGGGTTCGGGCGCCAACGAAGGCCGTCCGGGAAGACCGTCTCCCACACGTAGTTGCCGGTCTCGCAGTTGGTCGTGATGAGCTTTGCCCCCTTGCGGACCTCCCCCCATCCATACGCCGCCCATCCCGAAGAGCGCCCGTAGACAAGCTCGATGCCGTCAACGTTCCCGGAGTAGTCGCATACATGGTCGTGCCCGCAGAAACAGGCGCGCACGGTGCCCAGCGATTTCAGCAGCCCAAGCGCCGACCCGTTTTCGTCGCCGGAACAGACGGCTTCGAGTTGGATGCCCGCAGTCAGTTCCTGCGTCATCGCGTGCGCGTATTGCTTCAAGGGGATGTGGAAGAGCCCGAACGCCCCCGGCCGCTTCGCGCCGC
This sequence comes from Candidatus Hydrogenedentales bacterium, assembly GCA_041662805.1. Taxonomy (GTDB): domain Bacteria; phylum Hydrogenedentota; class Hydrogenedentia; order Hydrogenedentales; family SLHB01; genus JAIBAQ01. The sequence continues at coordinate 5,590 of JBAZRU010000058.1, forward strand.
CTTCCCGCTCTTTCGCCAACTTCCCAAGCCACTCATGGCAAGGGCCTACGAGTCCGTTACGATGTGTGTTCAGACAAAGCAGTTCCCACACCGGCTTTCCATCCGGTCCCACCACGTCCACCGTATAGTTGCCGTTGCTGGGGCCGCCGCGGTACACGCAGTGCTCCGCGTCGTGGAAGAAGTCGTGCCCCATGACGACGTCGTTCAACCGGTCGTGGTTGCCCCACGAAAACGTCCACGGACGCCCGAGCGCGGAGACCTGCTTCACCGCGTCCCGCATGAACTCCTCGCCACGGCCAAATTCGTTGTCCATCCAGAGATCGCCGGTCACGGCGATCAGGTCGGGCTGGTAAAGGTCGACAAGCTGCTTCAACTCGGAAATCGTCCGCTCATAGGCATTGGGCACCTCTTCGCGTTCCTCGTTCAAGTGGATATCGGTGATCTGCATCACCGTGAATCGCGACGGGTCCTTGATCGCGATCATCCCCGTCGTCTCCGGGTACTTCGCGGACACGGCAATTCCGGTCATCAGATCCGGCTCATCTTGCGCCCAGCTTCGGCGATTGAACCCCCACGCAGCTAGCGTGGCCGCGCCGGAACGGACTAGGAATTGACGGCGTGTCGGTACCAAACTCATGGCAAAGCCTCCGTGGCGTATAGGTTATGTCGCGGGTCGACCAGGAACCGGGGGATTGTAGGCGATATACCCGATACCGTCAACGCGCGACGTGCTGTGCGGCGTGTGCATTTGGCGTTGCCTCATTGCTTCCTAGGGTCTTTGCGTCCTTGCGTTGAATTCCCTGACCCACGCGCCGCTTCCGCAATACGGGGACGTCCGGCGCAGAGACCGGACGCTACATAAGAGCGGCAAATGGCTGATGCCTTCGCGTGGGGGGTGTACCGAAACATAATTTGACGGTTCAAGGGGGTCCCGAAGCTTTTCTTGACGATTCATGAGGGGGGTGTACCGGAATGTCTTTTGACGATTCAAGGGGGGCTGGGGTGCGTGGTGGACTTTGGGCGCGGCGCGGGGTTTGTCCGTAATGGCGTAGGAAGTCCCACTGGGACATGGAGTTAGCGTCGTTGGGTTTGGGCAAGGATGGGCGGGGCGGCTGTGCGAGTCTGCCGGGGCACCCCTGACGATGAGCCGGGCGGACGCAACATTGCCGCAGGGTGTTCCTCGGGGAGGCGGCCTCCGTAGACGCGGAGGTTGCGTTGGGATTCGCTTCTTGCGTCGACGGCGGCGGTGGTCCCGTCTTTGGAACAGGACCGGGCGAAGCAGGTTCCGGAAACGGTATGTGTAGACATAGTTCGGGTTCTCTTGCGTTGTGACAGTCCCCATATATATACGTCGGGGCGTTGCACTGTGGGGAGGCGGGGAGGTGTGAGGGCTGCGAAGAGGAGACCGGCCGGTCGGGCGCGTGGCGCGGTCAAGAGCACGCCACAACGAGTCCCTCTACTTCCTCTATTTGCCCACCAGTTCTAGGAGTAGATATAAACCGACCATTGATACACTTGCCTTATAGTCAATTGTCTTGCAGCCAGCATATCGCGAAATATAAAGATTCCAGTACCACCGGACAACTGGCGCGCCAATCACGAGGCTTGTAAGTGAGCAAGACAGAGTCACGCATACCCCATGAAGTACGCTGTAGCTTGGCTCAAAATCTGGCGGAATTAGGCTTGCTTGCAGCCATCTCCAGGCATAACGGAGAGCCCAGATTGAGACAATTGCGAAGAACAGGGGAAGATATCTGCGATCCTCTCGCATAGTATTGCTCACATCTTGTTCTCCCATATCTGTTTGTATAGCTCCTATCTCACTTCAAAGGACACCCATGGTCAGCCCGTCATTTTCCCTCTTCCCCCGGATCCGTGATTTCCCCGTACCAATTTGAGTGGCGGTTGCTGATACTCTCAGAACTGAAGGTCAAACGGAATAGGAGCGCAGGTTTGTCCGCCGCTTTCAAGATGAGTTCCAAGACGCACGCGTTAAAGGTCTCAGACTCGAAGACAAACAAGACTTCATGTTCATTGCCGGGAGTTAGATCAAAACTGTTGAGGAGAGGAACAAAACTCGCGTTCGACAATTCGGTATCGAAGCGCGGAGCCCATTTACTAACATAATTGCGCGAGTACTCCCCGGAGGTAAGTTCAGAACGCGCAGGAAAATCCGCGGAGTTCGCCATAAGAGTGCGGTGGGGTGGGTCTGTCGCAACCCCCACAAATATGGGGGAAAGGGTTAAGAGGGAATCCCTGTCCGCAGTCTCGTCCTGCCAGAGTTGTTTGCGCAGGACCAACCTTGTCTTGGTCGCGGCGACGTGCAGCGGCACTTTCTTGCTTGCCGCACCGAATTCAATCAAGGTTATGTGTCCTTCCCGCAACGCCGAGGTTAACCATATGTCGTAGTCATCGGTATGGATAAGAGGGGTGTAACCCAGTCCGTCATCTGTGAGGGTATGCGCTTTGTCTATAGTAATGAGTTCAAAATCGCGACGCTTATCCGGATTTCCAGTAGCGAGGCCTACTGACACAGTATCGTTGGCTACGACATCCGTTATGGTTGCGCGTGTACCTGGACTCGAATTCTCTGTAGAGGATGACTCAACCAAACGGAGAACTAGATCCTCATCCGGTGCTCTATCCGAGATAGGCCATTGACGGTCTCTGTGACAACCCAGACCACTCGCGACCGCCAAGAAGACTGAGAGCCAGGTTGTAGGTGAGATCACAAAGCGCCAAAGATATTTCTGACGACCTTTGGACCCCGCCGTGCGCGTGCAGCGCTTGCCGTCGCCGCCTGTCCGACTAGAAAGGAGCAAGTCACGGGGGGCTATTGCGCTCGAATTTGGTAGCACCCGCTTCGATGAAGCCGGTGCCGGGTGAACCGGGAACTGCCGAGTGCCCTGGAGTCGCTGGCAACCAGGAAGCCCGCGAGCCACGTACGCCGCGTTCGGCGAACGCTGCGCTACCGAATACAGCACTGGGCAACGCCGAGAGGAGTGGCAAGAACGCTTGTCGCTACGGTGCGATTTCGGTCTTGAAACTCTGTGCGCTCTGTGGCTCTGTGGTGAATGCTCGGGAGTATTGCACAACAGAGGCACAGAGCGCACGGAGAAGAGACAACTGCAAGGAGGGAGAGTCTTAGATTCATCGGCATTGCACGACCGGAAGAATAATCCGCACTTCGCGGCCACATTGGCCTTTCCCGCTGCTATCCCTGCGTGTGCAATCACAACCCTGTTCTACCACAGAAACGCCGCGAATGGAAGTGCCTTTCACGAGGCAACCGACCCTGCACATCGCACATCTACACCGCGCAGATGCGGTTGGGCGCGGCGGTTCGACGCTCCGGCCAATTCTGGAAATTGACAAACCGAGTCCGCAAAGGGGACGATCCCCGCAGACACGCGTATATGGGTCAGAGTATGCTTATGCCGACAGCGAGACATCGATACCGGATTCGTTTATTAAGTAAGGCCGCTGCATTTGCGGCGTTCGTATTCGTATGCATTTTCCCTGCGCCTGTGGTGGCTCAGGAGCCGCAGACGCCCAACGATTTGTGGCAGCAGGCGACGCTTTACCGGGACGAATGGGGCGTTCCGCATATTCAGGCGGATAACCTGGGGGCGATGGCGTTTGCGTTTGGTTATGCGCAGGCGGAGGACCATATCGAGGCGATGCTGCGCGCGTATCGCATCGCGAACGGACGCGCGGCGGAGGTGCTTGGCCCCGACTTTGCTCAGTCCGACGAGTTCAGCATCAAGATGGCCCACGCAACGCTTGCGGAAAACGCCTATGCCATCGCGGACGACGCGACGCGGATGTTGTGCGAAGGGTTCTCGCTGGGGGTCAACACGTGGATCATCGACCATCCCGGGGCCGCGCCGGTGTGGTCCGATGGCATGCGGCCCGAGGACATTCTGGCGTTGATGCACAGCTACCTGATGAGTTTTGCGCCGCTTGACGTGCCGGGGATTTACGCGCGGACCCCTGCTTCGCAGACGGGCAACGCGTGGGCGGTCGGGCCGTCGCGTTCGGCCACGGGGGAAACGCTGCTGGTCATTAATCCGCACACGGACTTCCGCAGCCAGTTCCAGTGGTATGAGGCGCAGCTCACCGCGGGCGACTACAACGTGATCGGCGCGACGCTATTCGGGTTGCCGGTGTTGCTTCAAGGCCACAACGGGATGCTGGGGTGGGCGCTTACGCCCAACTCCCCCGACTTTGCGGATGTGTATGTGGAAGCGGTCCAGCAGCAGGAGAATGCGGTCCACGATCCCGCCAACCCGACGCTGGGCAATAACGACAATGCCGAGGGCCTCGACCTGGAGTTGTCGCGCACCCTGCAAATCATCGCGCACACCAAGCCGTACTATGTGATGATGCCCGGCGGTTTGGAGGAGCGGCAGGTCACGTGCGTGGACACCGAGAACGGCCCGTACATTGGCCAAATTGGCGGCCGCTTGACTACGTGGCAGATTGGCGGATACCGCGATTTCGGCGCGCTGGCGCAGCTTCTCGATATGGGCCGTGCGCGGGACCTGAGCACCTTTCAGGCGGCATGGGGCCAGCAGCAGATCCCGTGCTTCCACCTCATCTACGCCGACCGGGCGGGCAATCTCTTCTATCACTACAATGCCAGGGTCGGCGACAAGTATTGGCCCGTTGCCGATCAATTCGCGGAGAATGGCGACGGCAGCCTTGATCCTCAACAGCAGGGACCGGCCCAGTCCCCGATCGATTGGACGCGCCCGGTTTCCGCCAACAATTCGCTTTTCAAGTGGGGGCCGTATGCAAGTCCCGCAGAATTGCCTGCCCTCACGAATCCCGCATCCGGATACCTTCAAGCGTGCGCCACCACGCCCTGGGGCGTCACCGAACAGAATTCGATAAAGCCCGACAAGTGGCCGGGATGGCTGATTCATGACACGGACTCCCTCCGCGCGAATCGCGTCAAGCGGCTGTTGACGTTCGGCCTGCGTTCATATCAGGACATGCAAGCCATGCTCTACGACGTGCTGGTGCCTTCGGCTGTCGTCGTGGTGCCCAAACTCATTGAGGCAGCAGACGCATCCGGCGAGTGGGCCGCACAGGCGCACCCGGATTTGGCCCCAGGACTGGACACATTGCGGAATTGGAACTACGTCGCGGACACGACAAGTCAAGGCATGACGTTTTACCACGTGTATTGGGCCACCCTGAAATCCATGGCTCCGGCCTCCGTGGGCGAAGATGCGCTGCTGATGGCCTTGAGCAAGGGGGAACCTGATGCGCAGGAACTGAGTCTGCGCGCCGCCGAACAGACGGCCCGTCTCCTCCGCACCGAGTTTGGTTCGGTCGCTGTGCCTTGGGGCGACGCGCATCGCTTTTTCCGCGGGAAACAATCGGTCGCGGCAGCGGGCTCCGGTATGGGCGATGCAGTGTTTGTGGCATCCGCCGCCGAGTTCACGGACAAGGTGTGGCGTGTCAACTATGGCTACGGATATGCCATGGCCGTGAAGTTCGGAGAAACGGTCGATACCGCGAGCGTAGTCCCCTTCGGTGCATCGGAGAACCCGGATTCGCCGCACTATGCGGATCAGCTCGACTTGCTGAGCAAACGCCGCATGAAAGTGGTCCGTTCCGATCCGGAAGAAGTGCGGCGTTACGCGAAGTCGGCCTACGGGTCCTCAGTGCGCTTCTCCCCCATGGGAGTCCCAGCCTCGGGCATTGTGCACTCGGGCAGTCCGGTTGCCGTCAGTTCGACGATGTACACGCAGTCTCCCGCCCAACTCCCTCTTGGGTTAGCCACGTTTACCATGTATACACGCGTTATGATTGACCCAGCCGACGCGCCTGTCGCGGTCGACATGGACGTGTACATCCCGCCCGAGCTTTGCTCGGACGAACACCTCCCATCGTTGGTCGCATATGCCTACGACGAAGAATCGGGTTGGTCGCGCCTCGATGCGCAGGAGATCGATCCGGCAACGCGGATACTCCGTTTCCGAGACCGGAGCGCGCGTACCTACGCGGTGCTTGGTCCTTCGGAGTACCGGGCAATTCAAGAAGCGGATGTGCGCGACCGCGTGGCGCTCACAATCCCCGACAGTGCCATTCGTGAACGGCTGCCCCGCCTGAGTTCAATCAAGTCAGCCGACGGCCCGCCTCCGCTCGTTCCCGGAGCACCGGGTTTCAAGGAGGCGAAACAACAACCGGTGGAGACTGCCCCGTCGGCCTCGGAGGTTCAAGCACCCCCTAGTCTGGACGATCAACAACCCACGGCTGCCGCGCCAGCGACGGAGCCGCCAGTTGCACCCGGCACTGGCGTTGAACCAGCGGCGGCAACCCCACAGGCTTTGGAACCCCAAGCTCCCCCCCTCCCCCGGCGGAGAACCAGCGGTGCCTGCCACGCCGCCGACACCGGGAGCCGTAAGCATGCCTGGCCTGCCTGAGCCTGCGTCCGCTCCAGTAAAGCCTGGCGTTCGGCAAGGCGCTATCGCGTGGGGCAGCACCGTGCAATTGCGGCCGCCCGGAGTGGATGGCATTATCAAGGTAACCGCCGACAAACCCATTGGGGCGCGCCTGTCGGTTTCTCCCGAAGCCCCAAGGCCTCTGGAAGGGAACCTTGCTGCGTTCACCGAATTTGTCATGGTCGAATGCTCGACCAAAGACGTGCCCGTGAAAGTTGCGATCAGTCTTCGCCCGGCTCCATCCGTATGCGATGCGCAAAACCTCGACAAGTTGTCCCTCTATGCGTTTGACGAAACGAACGGTTGGAACCGGCTCGACACGCAATCGTTCGATTCCAAGGTTCGCGGAGTCTCCGGAGAAGATACCGAAGCGCGATGTTATGCTCTGGTTGGCCCCGCCAATCTGCTTCTGGAAAGTCCCGTAGGCAAGCAGGCCGAAGGGTCTGGCCGATGAGGCAAGCCCTGTTTGCCGCAGAGCATGTCATCGTCCATCGCAACCTCCGAAGGGGTGGAACATCCCTGATTGACAGACCTGGGTCCAGAAGAGTAGTTTGGAAGCTGTAATTACACTATTCATATCTGACAAGGAAAGATACGCATTCCTATGAGCATCGCACCAAAGGCACCATGCGACCCCCCGCGAAAGCGTTGGAATTGGACCATGCACGATGTGGCCCGGGAAGCGGGCGTCTCCGTGAAAACGGTGAGCCGCGTTGTCAATGGAGAGACCGGGGTTAGCGAGGCCACTCGTTTTCGCGTAGCACGCCTGATAGAAGAGGTTGGGTATTTTCCGCATACCGGCGCCCGTAGCATGCGAAGCACGCCACGCGACTGCGTCGGCGTAACAATCCCAGCCCCGACCGAAGAGGTTCCGGTCAGTCAGAAATTCTTCATCCGGTTGTTTGCGGAGTTGTATCGCATCTTCGACACGAAGGGGCAGTACATCTGTTTCGACGTCAACCCGTTCAAGATGGAGAATCATATCAACTATGCGCGAGGACTCTGGGAACAGCGCTATTGGGGTTGCGTGTTGTGCGGGCCGCTGAGCCCCGCCGATCCCACGATTCTCAAGATTCACGAGTCGGGTCACCCTTACATGGCCTTGGGGCGCTTGGATTCGCTTCCCGATTGCAGCAGCGCCACCGTTGACTACGAAGACGCTGCGGCCGTCTCCACTCACTATCTACTGAGCCGGGGGCACAAACGCGTTGGTTTTCGAAAGGGATTTCAAGGATATCAACCGGGCTTCGAGCCTTATCGCGGGTATATCCGGGCGCTTCAGGAAGCAAGCGTGGACGTGGACGAGTCGTTGATTCGTGTCGCTTCGTTTCCGTCGCGCGATGTCATAAATGCCGTACATCGCTTATTGCTGGATCGTTCGGTAACCGCGTTCGTGGAGGCCAGTGGTTCGGAAGACGCCGAGAGCGTTCGCGAGGGGTGCCGACGGGCAGGACGCGTGCCGGGGAAAGACGTGGAGATCGTGGCGTGGACCTATTCGCCGAATTCCACGGTTATTCGCGAGGCATGCGCGCACGTATGGCTGCCGGTGTGGCAAGCCGCCGTGGACGGACTTGAGCAGTTCTCCCGCTGGTTCAGCGGCGAAACGGACTCGCCGGTGAACGTCCTGTACCGGCCCACGCTCTATCAGACCATCGAAAGCGAAGAACTACCCAAACCTACGAGCCTGTTCGACCTGAACGAATAGGGCAGCGCCTCGCACTGCTCTCGGACCTTTCCCGCACCTGTTCTCAGTACCGGCTCAAAAGCGCCGACAAGGCTTCAATCCACGCAGGATGGGTATTGAGGCACGGGATGTGCTGAAACGCCTCGCCTCCCGCCATAAGAAAATCGCTACGCGCCCGAATGGCGATCTCTTCGACGGTCTCAAGGCAATCGGCGGTAAACGCCGGGCACACGACGGCCAGCCGCTTAACCCCCTTCTTCGGTAAGGTGGGAATCACAATATCCGTCGCGGGCTTTATCCACGGGTCGCGCCCGAGTCGCGACTGAAAGGACACCGAGTAGCGTTCGGGGGTAAGTCCGAGGCGTTCGGCCAGCGCACGCGACGTCTGGAAACAATGGGCGCGGTAGCAATTCCGATTGGCATCGACCACACCTTCGCAGCAGTCCGCCTGTTTTAGACAATACTCGCCGGAGGTGTCGCTCTTCTTGATTTGCCGCTCGGGCAGCCCGTGGTAGCTCATCAGGAGCAAGTCCGGCTGAAACTGATCGAGGACAGGCTTGCATACGGCCGCCCACGCATCCAGGAATCCGCTGTCGGCGTGAAACGGCGGGAGCGCGGAAATTGGCGGGACGTTCCAGTACTGCCCGGCCAGTTTGTAGACGAGCTCAAGCGCGGAGCCATTGGCCGCGGAAGAATATTGGGGATACAGCGGCGCGGCGATAATGCGATCGACGTTCTTCTTGACGAGTTCGTCGAGACCGCTCTTGATAGACGGGTTGCCATAGCGCATCCCGACCGCGAATGCACACTCGGGCATCCGGGCTTCAAGGCCAGCCAGGAGGTCGCGCGTGACGACCATCAGCGGAGATCCCTTCTCCGTCCAAACGGCGCTGTAGGCATGGGCGGACTGCTTGGGGCGTCTCGGCAGGATAATCAGGTTGAGAAGCAGCCAGCGCGCGACGGGGTTGATATCGAGAATGCGCGGATCGGAAAGGAACTCACGCAGGTACGTGCGTGTTTCCGGGGCACGCGGGGCGTCGGTTGTACCCGTATTGATGAGAAGTATGCCGACCTTTTCGCCACTGTGCATGATTTCATTCCCTTCGAGCTAACGCCGTTTCAATGCAGGCATCAGGCCATAGAGCCGCATCAACCACTTGGTGCTACGATAGAAAAACACCTCCGGCTCGCCGCGGTCAAGTGCGCGCTCCAGACGTTGCGCCAAGGTCTCCACCGAAATCCGCATGGGGCCTTCGCCTACCCCCATGAGGGCAACATTCACCACGAGGATACCTCGATGCTTCAATTCCGAGAATAACGCCTCGGACATGGCATTGATTCCGCCTTTGGCAATGCTATAGACCGTTTGCGCCGGATTGGGCTTGTATCCAGCCAGGGAGGAAATGTTGACGATGGCGCCGCTTCCCCGCGCCGCCATCGCGGGAGCGATCAAACGCGTCAGTTGCAGCGTGCCGATGAGATTGGTGCGCATGCTGCCCTCAATTTCTTCCAGCGTGGTATCCAGGAATCGTTTCGACATGGTATCCGCGGCATTGTTGATGAGAATGTCCACGGTGCGATCCGCTTGAGTGGCCCAATTGGCGAGTTTGATCAAGGACTCGGGCGAACGCAAGTCCGCGGCACAGCATTCGCAGCAACCGCCTTTAGCCCGGATCTCGGAGGAAAGCGCGCTTAATTCCTCTTCGCGGCGAGACGTGAGTAGCAGACGTGCCCCGCGCCCCGCGAGGCAACGCGCCAGGCCTTGTCCGACGAACCCGGACGCGCCGGTCAGTAGGATGGTCTTTCCAGTCATGGGCATGGCTTATGCGCAATCATGGCGAATTTGTTTGGAATGCGCCGGTACCAATACGCGAGAAACAACGTAAAGGGCGCTTTGGCGGCGCGTTGCCAAAGGGGAAACACGCCGCGTTCGACTTGCTCCCCGCGAATGTGGATCTTCGAGCACGCGATCTCATAACCGCGGCCAAGCAGATGCGGCGCAAGCTCGTCCGGGTAAATAGCCGGTTCGTTGTCGAAAGGGGCGACGCGAATCGGGGATGCCGGGGCCTGGGTCCAGCGCACGAATGGATTGCGCGCGTCAGGCTCCACAATCGCCATGACCCCGCCGGGCCGCAAGACGCGGTCGAGTTCGCCGAATATGCTTTCCCATTTCTGTTCAAGGTGGTGCAAGACATCCACACAGTACACGGTGTCGAAGCAGGCGCCCGAAAACGGGAGCGATTCCGTGGCGTCTCCAACGAGGGCATGAAGACCCTTGTCCCGTGAAAGCCGCGCGCAACGAAACGACACATCAACGCCCACCACGGTTGAAGAATCGAAGGCGCTCCCGATCACGCCGTCCCCACACCCCAAGTCGAGTACACGCCCTTTCTTCAACACCAGCGCATTCAATTGCTCAAGCGACTCTTTCGGATAGACATAGAGCTGATCGCTTGACGCCAGATGATCGAAGAGCTGGGCTTGCGGGCGTTTCACTGGAGTGGCTTCCGCCCTATGTACAGGAGGGCGTCTCCGCGAAACCGCATCAGGAATCGGTGCACCTCCGGTGGAAAGAGATTGCCCGCGACGAACAGGTTGTGGTTGTACGAACAAAGCTCAAGGGTGTCGAACTCGTGTGTTTCGAACAGGAATTTCAGCGCTCCTTGCGTGAAGGGGCGCTTGTGCGTGATGTCGTTCCAGAATCGGAACTTGTATTTCATGATGTCCGGCACCGTGATAAACACGACGCCACCAGGTTTGAGTACCCGGCGAATCTCGACCGCGATCCTCTCTGGACAGTTGAGATGC